>NZ_JBTOLZ010000007.1:0-212600 GCF_054552075.1 Roseivivax sp. | reverse complement strand
GCGGTGCGGTGCGGTGCGGTGCGGTGCGGTGCGGTGCGGTGCGGTGCGGTGCGGTGCGGTGCGGTGCGGTGCGGTGCGGTGCGGTGCGGTGCGGTGCGGTGAAATATCCCTCAGCGGTCGTCACCGCCAAGGCGCTTCTCGAAAAACAGGCTCGAACGGTTGGGGACATAAGGCGGAAAGGCCCCGCGCTCGCTGAAACCCGCCCGCTCGTAAAGCCGCCGCGCGGCGTCGAGGCCGCGTCCCGTCTCCAAGCGCAGGACAGTGAGCCCCTCGGCCCCCGCTTCGGCCTCGAGATGCGCAAGAAGCGCCTCGCCCACCCCGCGCCCGCGGGCGGCCTCGCTGACGAAGAGGGATTTGACCTCGCCCGCGCGTTCGGGAGCGCTCGCGGCACCGTCCTCGACTTTGAGCGCCACGGTGCCCAGCACCTCGGCGCCGTCCAGAGCCGCACCGTCGGACGCGACGCCCTCCTCCCGCTCAAACGCCGCCCAGAGCGTCACCCCGGGCGCAGCCAGCCCCGGCAGATCGAGGAACGCATTCTCCTCGGGCGGGAACATCTCCTGCATCAGCGCGTGGCTCTGGCGCAGAACCGCCGCGATCGGGGGCGAAAAGGGGTCGACCTTTGCGATGCGGAGGGGCATGGGGCGGCCTGTCTCTTGCTGCTGCGCGGCACAGAGAACCCGTGGTTCGCGCCGCGGTCAACCATGCCAAATCTCGCTCATCCGCCGATATCTTGTGGATAACGAGCGGATCACCGCCATATGAGCGGCATTTTGTTTGACTCGCCGCGACCCGCGCGGCCACCATCGTCGTCAAACGCGGAATCGGGGGCCCGGGCCTTTGCGCTTTTCGAAACTCAAACTCACCGGCTTCAAAAGCTTCGTGGACCCCACGGATCTGATCATCGCCGACGGGCTGACCGGCGTCGTCGGGCCCAACGGCTGCGGCAAGTCCAACCTGCTCGAGGCGCTGCGCTGGGTCATGGGCGAAAACCGCCCCACCGCCATGCGCGGCGGCGGCATGGAAGACGTGATCTTCGCGGGCTCGGGCTCGCGCCCGGCGCGCAACTTCGCCGAGGTCACGCTGCAGATCGACAACAGCGAACGGCTCGCCCCCTCGGGCTTCAACGACAGCGACCAGCTCGAGATCATCCGCCGCATCACCCGCGACGCGGGCTCGGCCTACAAGGCCAACGGCAAGGACACCCGGGCGCGCGACGTTCAGATGCTCTTCGCCGATGCCTCGACCGGCGCGCAATCGCCGGCGCTGGTCCGGCAGGGCCAGATCTCCGAGCTGATCAACGCCAAGCCGAAGTCGCGGCGCCGCATCCTCGAGGATGCCGCCGGCATCGCGGGCCTCTACCAGCGCCGCCACGAGGCGGAGCTGAAGTTGAAGAACACCGAGGCCAATCTCACCCGCGTCGACGACGTGATCGAGGGGCTCGCGAGCCAGCTTTCGAGCCTCGCGCGGCAGGCCCGGCAGGCCGCCCGCTACCGCGCCATCGGCGAGGAGCTGCGCCAGGCCGAGGGGCTCCTTCTCTACCGCCGCTGGCGCGACGCCGACACCGCCCGCGCCCGCGCCGAGGAAGCCCTGCGCGAGCGCGTCAGCGGCGCCGCCCGCGCCGAGAAGGCCGCCCGCGAGGCCGCCACCCAGCGCGAGGCCCAGGAAGAGCGCCTGCCGCCGCTGCGCGACGAGGAATCCGTCGCCGCCGCGATCCTGCAGCGGCTGACCGTGGAGCGCGACACGCTCAAGGACGAGAAGGCCCGCGCCGAGGACACGATCAACACGCTGACCCGGCGCATCGACCAGCTCACCCATGACATCGACCGCGAGAGCGGGCTGAACCGCGACGCCGGCGAGACCATCGAACGGCTCGAATGGGAGGCCCGCGAACTGGCGCGCGCCGGCGAAGGCCACGAGGACCGCGTCGCCGAGGCTTCGGAGGCCGCGCATGACGCGGCCGCGGTCCTGCAGGACCGCGAGGGGCTCTTGTCCGAGCGCACCGAGGATGTCGCCCGGCTCGCCGCGCGCCACCAGTCGGCGCATCGCTACCTCGCCGACATGCAGAAGACCCTCGACCGGCACGAGGGCGAGGCCGCCCGCGCCCGCGACACCGTGCGCGAGGCCGAAGCGCGGCTCGAGGCCACGACCGACCGCAAAACCGCCGCCGCCGAAGAGCTGGCCCAGGCCCAGGACACCGCCGCCCGCGCCGAGGAGGTCCTCTCCGAAGCCGAGGCCGCCCGGGCCGAGACCCAGTCCCGCGAAGCCGAGGCGCGCAGCGAACGCAGCTCCGCCGAGGGCGAGCTGAACGCGCTCAGCGCCGAGGTCACGGCGCTCGCGCGGCTTCTCGACCGCGACACCGCCGAGGGTGGGCAGATCCTCGACCGGCTGCAGGTCGAACAGGGCTTCGAGAAGGCGCTCGGCGCCGCGCTCGCCGACGATTTGCGCGCCCCCGAGGTCGAGGCCGACGGCCCCTCGGGCTGGACCGTGCTGCCGGCCTATGACGCCGCCCAGCCGCTGCCCCAGGGGGTCACCGCGCTGACCCAGCATGTCTCGGTGCCCGACGTCCTCGAACGCCGGATGAGCCAGATCGGCCTGGTCGAGCCCGAGGACGGCACCGCCCTGCAGCGCCACCTGAAACCCGGCCAGCGGCTGGTCAGCCGCGACGGCGACCTGTGGCGCTGGGACGGCTACCGCGCCTGGTCCGAGGACATGCCCTCCGCCGCGGCGCTCAGGCTCGAGCAGCTGAACCGCCTCGAGGCGCTGAAGCAGGAGGTCAACGGCGCCGAATCGCAGCTCGCCGGCGCGCGCCAGGCGCATGAGGCGCTGCAGACCCGGCTGGCCGATCTGACCCGCGCCGACAAGGAGGCCCGCGAGGCCCGCCGCGCCGCCGACCAGGCGGTGACCGAGGCGAGCCGGACGCTGAACCGCGCCGAGGCCGACCGCGACATGGCCGAGGGCCGGCTCGACAGCGCGCGGCTCTCGGTCGGGCGCCACGAGGACGAGGCCACCGCCGCGCGCAAGCAGGTCACCGAGGCCGAGCGCAGCGTGGCCGAGCTGGGCGACCTCGAGGCCGCCCGCGCCGAGGTCGAGGACATCAAGCTGACCGTCGAGGCGGCGCGGATGACCATGATGGCCAAGCGCTCCGCCCATGACGAGCTGCGCCGCGAGGGCGAAGCCCGCACCGCCCGCAGCCAGCAGGTCACCAAGGAGCTCTCGGGCTGGCGCCACCGGCTCGAGACCGCCAAGGGCCGCAGCGCGGAACTGGCCGAGCGCAAGGACCTGGCCGCCGAGGAACTGGCCGAAGCCAAGGACCGGCCCGCCGAGCTCGAGGCGCAGCACGACAAGCTCAGCCGCTCCATCGAGGAGGCCGAGGCCCGCCGCCGCACCGCCGCCGACACGCTGGCCGAGGCCGAGACCCTGCTGCGCGACGCGGTGACCGGCGAGCGCGAGGCCGAACGGCTGGCCTCCGAGGCGCGCGAGGCCCGCGCCGCCGCCGAGGCCCGCGCCGAGGCCGCCCGCGAGGCGGTCACCACCGCCGCCGAGCGCATCGACGAGGAACAGGAGACCACCCCCGAGGCGCTGCTGACCCGGCTCGACGTCACCCCCGAGGAGATCCCCGCCGCCGACCAGATCGACACCCAGGTCAACGCGCTGAAACGCCAGCGCGACGCGCTGGGCGCGGTCAACCTGCGCGCCGAGGAGGACGCCCGCGAGGTCCAGGAGGAACACGACACGCTCGCCAGCGAGAAGGCCGATCTCGAAGAGGCGGTGAAGGCCCTGCGCACCGGCATCTCCTCGCTCAACCGCGAGGGCCGCGAACGGCTCCTGACCGCCTTCGAGCAGGTGAACGCCAATTTCTCGATGCTCTTCACGCATCTCTTCAACGGCGGCGAGGCGAACCTCGTCATGGTCGAAAGCGACGACCCGCTGGAAGCCGGGCTCGAGATCATGTGCCAGCCGCCGGGCAAGAAGCTCTCGACCCTGTCGCTGCTGTCGGGCGGCGAGCAGACGCTGACCGCGCTGGCGCTGATCTTTGCGGTCTTCCTCGCGAACCCCGCGCCGATCTGCGTCCTCGACGAGGTCGACGCGCCGCTCGACGACGCCAATGTGACCCGCTTCTGCGACATGCTCGACGAGATGTGCCGCCGCACCGACACGCGCTTTTTGATCATCACCCACCACGCGGTGACCATGGCGCGCATGGACCGGCTCTTCGGGGTGACGATGCAGGAACAGGGGGTCAGCCAGCTCGTCTCGGTCGACCTCAAGAAGGCCGAGAAGATGGTGGCCTGAGGCGCCCCGCGGGCCCCGCCCCAGCGGCAGGGCCCTGCGCTTGGATCTTGCTTACAGCCGGTTCAGCAGCTCGCGCGTCGGCCAGGCGTCCGCCGGCAGGCCCAGCTCGCGCTGGACGTCGCGCACCGCCGCGCGGGTGCCCGCGCCGAGGATGCCGTCGGCCCCGCCCACGTCATAGCCGCGCGCCTGCAGCTTTTCCTGCAGCCGCACCATCTCTTCGCCCGAGAGGCCGGGCGCGGGATTGCCCGCGTCGTAGATCGCCGCGCCCTCGAGGCGGGTGGCGAAATAGGCGGCGGTCAGCACATAGGTGAAGCTCTTGTTCCACTCGAAGAGCACCGGGAAGTTCGGATAGGCGAGGAAGGCCGGGCCGTCCTTGCCTTGCGGCAGCAGGATCGAGGCGGGCAGGTCCGGGCGGTCGATCTCGCCGTCGCGGGCACTGACGCCCATGGCAGCCCAGTCGCCCGCGGGCTTCCGGGCCTCGAGCCCGGTCTGATACCAGTCGAACTCCGCCGGCAGCGAGACCTCCTCGAGCCAGGGCTCGCCCGCGCGCCAGCCGAGATCGGCCAGCATCGCCGCGCCGGACATCAGCGCGTCCTCTTCGGAGGTCTTCAGCGTCACCTTGCCGTCGCCGTCGCCGTCGATCCCGTTGGTCAGGATGTCCTCGGGCAGCATCTGCACCATGCCGATCTCGCCGGCCCAGGCGCCGGTGGTGGTCGCCGGGTCGAAATCGCCGCGCTCGGCCAGCTCCATCGCGGCGAAGACCTGCGGGCGGAAGAGCTCGGGCCGGCGGCAGTCATGCGCCAGGGTCACCAGCGCGTCGGCGGTGTTGAAGTCGCCCTGCACCGCGCCGAAGTCGGTCTCGAAGGCCCAGAAGGCCAGAAGCACGCCGCGCGGCACGCCGAAGCGCTCCTCGATGCGGTCGAAGGTGGCGTCGTAGCGCTCGCCCATCTGGCGGCCCCGGTCGAGCCGGTTCTGGCTGATCAGCCGGCGCGAGAAGTCGATGAAGGGTGCCTGGAAGATGCCCTGGCGGCGGTCGGCGGCCAGGACCGACTGGTCGCGGCTGACCGAGGCCAGGAAACGCTCGGCGCTGGCGGGCGCGATGCCGCGCGCGACGGCCTCCTCCTTGAGGCCGGCCTTGAAGGCGGTGAAATCGCCACCGCAGGCCTGTGCGAAGGCCGAGGCGGGCATGGCCAGCAAGGCCAGCGCTAGGGCGGTCGTTTGGAACATGGGTTTCCCCCGGTGTGGTTCTGAAATCGCGCGGTCTCTAGCAGCGCCGGGGCGGGCTGGGAAGCGCGCCGCCCCCGGCATGGCCCGCTCAGGCGGCCTTCAGCCGGTCGCGGCCATGCGGCGCCATCAGGTCGAGCGCCGGGCCCATGGGCACGATGCGGTGCGGGTTTACCGACTCGTGGCTGTAGTGGTAGTGCCGCACGATGTGGTCGAAGTTCACCGTCTCGGCGACGCCCGGCCACTGGTAGAGCTCGCGCAGGTAGCCCCAGAGATGGGGGAAATCCACGATCCGGTTGCGGTTGCACTTGAAGTGGCCGTGGTAGACCTTGTCGAAGCGGATGAGCGTGGTGAAGAGCCGCCAGTCGGCCTCGGTCACCCGGTCGCCCATGAGATAACGGTTCTCGGCCAGCCGCTCCTCGATCCAGTCCAGCGTCTCGAAGAGCGGGTAGACCGCGGCGTCATAGGCCTCTTGTGAGGTGGCGAAGCCGGACTTGTAGACGCCGTTGTTCACCGTGTCGTAGATCCGCGCGTTGACCGGCTCGATCGCCTCGCGCAGCTCCTCGGGCCAGTAGTCGTCGCGGTTGCCGGTCAGCCCGTCGAAGGCCGAGTTGAACATGCGGATGATCTCGGCCGATTCGTTCGACACGATGGTCTCGCGCTCCTTGTCCCAGAGGATCGGCACGGTGACCCGGCCGGAGATCTCGGGATCGGCCTTGAGGTAGATGTCCCGCGCGAAGGGCAGCCCGTAAAGCTGGTCCCCGGTGGCGCCGGGATAGTCGCTCTCGAAGGTCCAGCCGTCCGAGAGCATGTCGGGATGCACCACCGAGACGCCGATGTGATCCTCGAGCCCCTTGAGCTTGCGGAAGACCAGCGCCCGATGCGCCCAGGGGCAGGCATAGCTGACGTACAGATGGTAGCGCCCGCTTTCCGCCGGGAAGCCGCCCTCGCCCGAAGGGCCGGCGCTGCCGTCGGGGGTGATCCAGTTGCGGAACTTGGTCTCGGAGCGGACGAATTTCCCGCCCGTCTTCGAGGTGTCGTACCACTGGTCTTTCCATTCGCCGTTGACGAGCTTGCCCATGAGTTCCTCCTATCGCTTGGATCAGAAACTATGGGCCTCGCCCGGCGGGTCCATGCCGCCTGCGCGGAGAGGCTTTGCGCCAGCGCACAATCGCGCCTTGCGCGCCGGCCCGCGGCCCGGGTGACGTGACGGAGCGGCACTTCTTGCTCCCGGCTCCGGGCCATGCGACTTTCCGGCCAAGACAAGGAAAGACCGGCCACATGCAAAGCACAACGACCGCGACGCTCCTGCCGCAGACCGTCGAGCCCCGGAACCCCGGGACCGCGCTCGACCTCGACTGGGTGATGCGCGCGACCGCCAACCGCTCGGCCATCGAACGGCGCGCCGCGACGCTGCCGGGACGGCGCAGCGTGAAGAAGGACCACCAGGCCGCCTGGCTGGCGCGGGCGATCTCGATGATCGACCTGACCACGCTTGCGGGCGACGACACCGAGGGACGGGTGCGCCGGCTCTGCGCCAAAGCGCGCCAGCCGGTGCGCGCGGACCTCCTCGAGACGCTGGGGCTGACCGGGCTGACCACCGGGGCGGTCTGCGTCTACCACGACATGGTGGCGCCCGCGGTCTCCTGCCTCGAGGGCTCGGGCATCCCGGTGGCCGCGGTCTCGACCGGCTTTCCCGCCGGGCTCTCGCCCTTCCACCTGCGGCTGGCCGAGATCGGCGAAAGCGTGGAGGCCGGCGCCCAGGAGATCGACATCGTGATCTCGCGCCGCCACGTGCTGACCGGCAACTGGCAGGCGCTCTACGACGAGATGCGCGCCTTCCGCCAGGCCTGCGGCGAGGCGCATGTGAAGGCGATCCTCGCGACCGGCGAGCTGGGCACCCTGCAGAACGTCGCGCGCGCCAGCCTGGTCTGCATGATGGCCGGGGCGGATTTCATCAAGACCTCGACCGGCAAGGAAGGCGTCAACGCCACCCTGCCCGTCAGCCTGGTGATGATCCGCGCGATCCGCGACTTCCACGAGGCCACCGGCTTCCGCGTCGGCTACAAGCCCGCGGGCGGCATCTCCAAGGCCAAGGATGCGCTGACCTACCTGGCCTTGATCAAGGAGGAGCTGGGCGACGACTGGCTGTCTCCGCATCTCTTCCGCTTCGGCGCCTCCAGCCTTCTGGGCGACATCGAGCGGCAATTGGAACACCATGTCACCGGGGCCTATTCGGCGTCCTGGCGGCATGCGATGGCGTGAGGCGAACATGGGCGTGAAAGAGATCTTCGAGACGATGGACTATGGCCCCGCCCCCGAGGCGGCCGGCGACGCGCTGGCCTGGATCACCGACCAGGGCGCGCGCTTCGGGCATTTCATCGACGGCGGCTTCACCAAGCCCGGCGAGACCTTCGAGACCACGAACCCCGCCAATGGCGAGGTGCTGGCCGAGATCACCCAGGGCACCGAGGACGACGTCGCCACCGCGGTCGCCGCCGCGCGCAAGGCCCAAGCTGCCTGGGAAAAGCTCGGCGGCCCCGGCCGCGCGCGGCACCTCTACGCGATCACCCGGCTTCTGCAGAAGCATTCGCGCCTCTTCGCGGTGCTCGAGAGCCTCGACAACGGCAAGCCGATCCGCGAGAGCCGCGACATCGACATCCCCACCGCCCAGCGGCATTTCTACTACCACGCGGGCTGCGCCCAGCTCATGGAAGAGACCGTGCCCGGCCGCGTCGCCCATGGCGTCTGCGGCCAGGTGGTGCCCTGGAACTTCCCGCTCCTGATGCTGGCCTGGAAGGTCGCCCCGGCGCTGGCCATGGGCAATACCGTGGTGCTGAAGCCGGCGGAATGGACCTCGCTCACGGCGCTTCTCTTCGCCGACATCTGCCGTCAGGCGGGCCTGCCCAAGGGCGTGGTCAACATCGTCACCGGCGATGGCGCCACCGGCGCGGCGCTGGTCGCCTCGGATGTCGACAAGGTCGCCTTCACCGGCTCCACCGAGGTCGGCCGCAAGATCCGCCAGGCCACCGCCGGCAGCGGCAAGGCGCTGACCCTCGAGCTGGGCGGCAAGTCGCCCTACATCGTCTTCGAGGACGCCGATCTCGACAGCGCGGTCGAAGGGCTGGTCGATGCGATCTGGTTCAACGGCGGGCAGGTCTGCTGCGCGGGCTCCCGGCTTCTGGTGCAGGAGGGCGTCGCCGAACGCTTCCACGCCAAGCTCACCGCGCGGATGGACAAGCTGCGCCTCGGCGATCCGCTCGACAAGTCGATCGACGTGGGCGCCATCGTGCATCCCGAACAGCTCGCGCGGATCACCTCGCTGGTCGCGGGCGCCGAGGGCTCGGTCTACCGCGCCAATTGCCCGGTGCCCGAGGGCTGCTTCTACCCGCCGACGCTGATCTCGGACCTCTCGCCCGCCTCCCCGCTCATGCAGGAGGAAATCTTCGGCCCGGTCCTGGTCTCGACCACCTTCCGCACGCCCTCCGAGGCGGTGGAACTGGCCAACAACACCCGCTACGGGCTGGCCGCCTCGGTCTGGTCCGAGAACATCAACGTCGCGCTCGACATCGCGCCGAAGCTGGTCGCGGGCGTGGTCTGGGTGAACGGCACCAACATGTTCGACGCCTCCGCCCCCTTCGGCGGCATGCGCGAGTCGGGCTTCGGCCGCGAGGGCGGGCCCGAGGGACTCCTGGCCTACACCAAGCCCGCGGGCAAGCCGAAGGCCAAGAAGCGCATCGCGCCTTTCGCCGGCGCCGAGGCCGAGCCGCAGCCGGTGGACCGCACCGCCAAGCTCTTCATCGGTGGCAAGCAGGCGCGGCCCGATGGCGGCTACGCGCAGGTGGTCTATGACGCCAAGGGCCGGGTCCTCGGCCAGGCGCCGATCGCCAACCGCAAGGACGTGCGCAACGCCGTGGAGGCCGCCCGCGCCGCCAAGGGCTGGTCCGGGGCCACCGCGCACAACCGCGCGCAGGTGCTTTATTACCTGGGCGAGAACCTCTCGGCCCGCGCGTCCGAACTGGCCGCGCGTCTCGACGCGATGACCGGCAGCAAGACCGGCGCCAAGGAGGTCGAAACCGCGATCACCCGGCTTTTTGAGGCCGCCGCCTGGGCCGACAAATTCGCCGGCGAGGCCCGCGCCGTGCCGATGCGCGGCCTGGCCATGGCGCTGCGCGAGCCGGTGGGCGTCCTGGGCGCGCTCTGCCCCGACGAGGCGCCGCTGCTGGGGCTGGTGTCGCTCATGGCCCCGGCGCTCGCCATGGGCAACCGGCTGGTGCTGGTGGCCTCCGAGCCCTTCCCGCTGATCGCCCAGGAGGTGACCCAGCTTCTCGAGACCTCGGATGTGCCCGCGGGCGCGGTGAACCTGCTGACAGGTCCGCATGCGGATCTCGCCAAGACGCTGGCCGATCACGCCGATCTCGACGCGCTCTGGAGCTTCTCCGGGGCCGATCTCTCGGGCGAGATCGAGCGCCGCGCGGCGGGCAATCTCAAGCGCACCCTGGTCGACCAGGGCCACGCGCGCGACTGGTTCGGCCCCGAGGGCGGCGCCCGCGCCTTCCTCGATGCCGCCACCGAGGTGAAGTCGGTCTGGGTGCCTTATGGCGCCTGACCGGCTCTCGCCGCCCTCAAGGCCCTGTCATTGAGATTTCATGCCCCCGATGCTATCTTTAGACCACGCCTCGCGCGGGAGCGTATCCCCGCGCCGTAACCGAAGGAGGACATCGTCCTGTTGCCACACGCGTCCGCGGCGTCCACCGCTGAACAGGGCGGCCCCGTGACGGGCCCGACCCATGCAGATCATTCGAGCGAGGACACCCTCGCCCTGATCCGCAAGTCCCTCGATGACATGAAGGCCGACGACACCGTACAGATCGACCTGCGCGGCAAATCCGCCATGGCCGATTACATGGTGGTCTGCTCGGGCCGCTCCTCGCGTCAGGTCGGCGCGATCGCCGACAAGGTGGTCGAGGACCTGAAGCAGGCGCATGGCCTGCTCTCCAAGGTCGAAGGCAAGGAAACCGGCGACTGGGTGCTGATCGACAGCGGCGACGTGATCGTCCATGTCTTCCGCCCGGAAGTCCGCGAGTTCTACCAGATCGAGAAGATGTGGGTGCCCACGCCCACCGGCCGCACGCCCCAGTAATGCGGCTGCATCTCTGCGTCGTCGGGCGGCTCAAGCGCGGGCCCGAGAAAATGCTTGTCGACGATTACCTCGACCGCGCCCGCAGGGCCGGGCGCGCGCTCGGGATCTCTTCCGTCCAGCTCAACGAGGTCGAGGACCGCAAGGGTGGCGGCCCGGCGGCCGAGGCCGCGCTTCTGCGTGGCGCCCTGCCGCGCGGCGCGCTGACCTGCTGTCTCGACGAACGCGGGCGGCGGCTTTCCTCGCCGGGCTTCGCCGAGACGCTGGCGGGCTGGCGCGACACCGGGCGGCAGGACGTGGCCTTCGTGATCGGCGGCGCCGACGGGATCGACCCCACGCTCCGCGACGAGGCCGAGATGACGCTGGGGTTCGGCGAGATGGTCTGGCCGCATATGCTGGCGCGCGTGATGCTCTCGGAACAGATCTACCGCGCCACAGCGATCCTCGCCGGCACGCCCTACCACCGGGCGTGAACTGGTCGTTTTAACCCAGTCTTAACCATCCCTGCCGCACCCTGCCCCGCCGGAACAGGCGGGAGCGCCGATGGCCGCGCCCGGTCATGCCGCCTTGGGCTTCCCTCAGGCAGCAGACCAGGCCTCGCCGGTCACCACCGGCGGGGCCACTCCCAGGCCCGGCACGACGCCAACATCTCAGAAAAGCTGGCCGAACCTCCGCAACCTCCGCGCCCCGCGGCCCGCAACCTTCGCCCCAAGCGCCCCGCGGCCCAGCGCGGCCCCCGACAACAAAAAAGCCGCGCCCCAACCCAGGCACGGCCCGCCAAAATCCAACCAAAAAACCAGCAAAAACCCGCGCCCACCACAGGGGCAACAGCACCCCGCCCCACAGCATGACCGGGCCGAAAGTACTCTCCCGCCGAAGGCGCACCGGAGACCGGGGCCCCCGGCCCCGGGCGACATGACATGCGCGGGCGGCCCAAAAGGCCGCCCGCTCCGCCAGATCAGATGCCCACGTCGATGATCGCGCGCGCCAGCTTCGGCACGGTCTCGGCGTTCAGCCCGGCGATGTTCATCCGGCTGTCGCCGACCATGTAGACCCCGTGCTTCTCGCGCAGCGCCTCGACCTTCTCCGGCCCGACGCCCAGGCGCGAGAACATGCCGCGGTGCTGGGCCAGGAAGCCGAAGCGGTCCGAGCCCGAAAGCTCGCGCAGCTCGCGTGCGAGCTGTTCGCGCAGCTCCAGCATGCCCAGGCGCACCTCCTCGAGCTCGGCCTCCCAATCGGCGCGCAGCTTGTCGTCGCCGAGGATCATCAGCACCAGCCGCGCCCCATGGTCGG
Organism: Roseivivax sp.; assembly: GCF_054552075.1. Classification (NCBI taxonomy): domain Bacteria; kingdom Pseudomonadati; phylum Pseudomonadota; class Alphaproteobacteria; order Rhodobacterales; family Roseobacteraceae; genus Roseivivax; species Roseivivax sp. The sequence continues at coordinate 200,650 of NZ_JBTOLZ010000007.1, read as the reverse complement.
GCGGGAAGGAGAAGTTCTGCCGGTTGAGATAGGCCAGCGTGCCCTGGTTGGTCTTGTGCCGCCCGGCCTCATGGGCGACCGCCATCAGGCAGCCGGTGCGCTCGCGGTAGATGCCGAAGTTCTTCGAGCAGGAGGCCGCGATCAGCACCTCGGGGCAATGCGCCGCGATCAGCCGCGTCGGGCCGGCATCGGCCTCGAGCCCGTCGCCGAAGCCCTGGTAGGCGATGTCGATCATCGGCACCGCGCCGGTCTTGTTCACCAGGTCCGCGACCTCTTTCCACTGCTCCATGGTGAGATTCGCGCCGGTCGGGTTGTGGCAGCAGCCGTGCAGCAGCACGATGTCGCCTTTGCCCGCGCCCGCGAGGTCTTCCATCATGCCGTCGAAATCCACGCCGCCGGTCTCGGCGTCGAAATAGCGGTAGGGCACATGCGCGATGCCCATGTGCTTCAGGATCGACAGGTGGTTGGGCCAGGTCGGATCGGAGACGAAGACCCGCGCCTCGGGGTTGGCCATGCGCACCAGGTCGAAGGCCTGGCGCACCGCGCCGGTGCCGCCCGGGGTCGCGACCCGCGCCACGCTGTCGAGCGAGACCGCGTCACCCAGGACCAGCGACGCCATGCGCTCACCGAAGAGCGGATCGCCCGCGAGCCCGGTATAGGCCTTGGTCTGCTCCTCGTCCCAGAGCCGCTTCTCGGCCGCCTTGACCGCCCGCATGATCGGGGTGTTGCCGCTGGCGTCCTTGTAGACGCCGACGCCGAGGTCGATCTTCTCCTCGCGCGGGTCTTCCTTGTAGGCCTGCATCAGCGCCAGGATCTTGTCGGCGGGTTGGTCCTTGAGATGTTCGAACATCAATCTTCTCCGGTTGCGACGGGCAGGGTCGGAAACTGGCCCCATTCAGACCAGGACCCGTCATAGAGGGAATGGTCGCGCTTGCCGAAGCGCTCCATGGCGAGGCTCAGCACCGCGGCGGTGACGCCCGAGCCGCAGGAGGTGATCGCGGGCTTGCCGAGATCGACGCCGGCGGCCTCGAAGGCGGCGCGCAGCGCCTCGGGGGATTTCAGCGTGCCGTCGCCGTTCAGAAGCGCGGTGAAGGGCAGGTTCTTGGAGCCCGGAATGTGCCCCGCGCGCAGCCCCGGCCGCGGCTCGGGGTCGCTGCCGGCGAAGCGCGCCGCCGGGCGGGCATCGATGATCTCGTGATCGCCGAGCTTGGCGGCCGAGGAGACCTGGGTGACGTCGCGCACGAGGTGGGCCTGGCGCCGCACGGTCATGTGCCGGTCTCGGATCACCGGGGCCATGTCCTCGACGGGATGACCCTCGGCCTGCCACTTCGGGAAACCGCCGTCGAGCACCGCCACATCCATGTGGCCCATGAGCTTGAACATCCACCAGACCCGCGCCGCCGAGAACAGCCCGGCGCCGTCGTAGACCACCACCTGGTGGCCGTCGCCGATGCCCAGTGCCCGCATCCGCGACATGAACTTCTCGGGCGGCGGGGCCATATGCGGCAGCTCCGAGCGCGCGTCGCTCAGCGCGTCGATGTCGACATGGCGCGCGCCGGGGATATGGGCCGCCTCGTATTCGGCCTTGGCGTCGCGCTGCATCGCCGGCAGATACCAGCTCGCGTCGATGACCCGCAGGTCGGGGTCGTTCAGATGCTGGGCCAGCCAGTCGGTCGAGACGAGGGTCCGGGGATCGTCGGTCACTTTCGCCACCTCGGTCAGGTCAGGGTCGCTCCAGTGCTTAGAACGGGGTCCCCCGAGAGGCAAGTTCAGCCGTTCTCCTTCAGGAGCCGCTGCTTCTGCCGGTTCCAGTCCCGCTTGGCGGCGGTCTCGCGCTTGTCGACGGTCTTCTTGCCCTTGGCCAGCGCGATCTTGATCTTCGCGATGCCGCGGTGATTGAAGTAGAGGACCAGCGGCACCAGCGTCATGCCCTTGCGGCTGGTCTCGTTCCAGAACTTCGCCAGCTCGCGCTTCGAGGCCAGGAGCTTGCGCGGCTGCCGGTCCTCGTGACCGAACATCGCCTGCTCGTAGGGCGCGATATAGGAGTTGATCAGCCACAACTCGCCGTCCTTCACCTCGGCGTAGCTCTCGGCGATATTGGCCTGGTTGAGACGCAGCGACTTCACCTCCGAGCCCTGCAGCACGATGCCGCATTCGACGTCCTCCTCGATCTTGTAATCGAAGCGGGCGCGCCGGTTCTCGGCGATCACCTTGTAGTTCGGGTTGTCGTCTTTCTTCTTGGCCATGGCCCGGCTGGCTATCCTCTTGGCGCGTCTCTGTCCATCCACCCTATCTAGGCCCTCGGGGCGCGGATTTCACCCGCCGCCGGCGGCCAGTTCGTCGAGGTAGGGCACCTGGATGCCGCGTTTCTCGGCGCTCTCGCGCACCGCCTTCTGCATCGGCTTGGAGCGCCGCAGGAGCCGCCGGAAGCGCCGCTCGTCCAGCGCCAGCAGCGTCGAGGGCGCGATGGCGCGCACCTCGCTGCGCCGCGCGGTCTTGGTCAGCATGGCGAGCTGCCCGAACAGCTCGCCCCGCCCGAGCCGGTAGCTGACCCCGCGGCTGCGCAGCTCCACCGCGCCCGAGGCGATGAAATAGACCGTGTCCGGCGCGGCGCTGCGGCTCAGGATGGTGTCGCCCTCGGCGGCGTAGCGGGTGACCAGCGCCCGCGAGAGCCGCCGCAGCGTCGCCTCGTCGAACTCCGAGAAGAGCGGGAACTGCCGCGCCACCTCGGCCTTCTGCATGACGATGTCGAGCGCCGGGCGCCGGTCCTCCCGGGCCATGCGCCGGGCGAGGCGCTGCGAGAGGTCGGTGTGCAGCTCGACCCCGATCAGCCCTTCTTCCAGCAGCTCGTCGTATTCGCGCCGCTCGAGCCGCATGGCGGTGCGCCGGATGAAGCGCCGCTCGAGCTCCTCGGCGTAGCCCGGGTATTGCAGCCGCAGCCCGTCGAGCGCCTGTTCCACCATCTCGGTGCGCCGCGCCAGCAGTTCGTGCAGCAGCTCCGCCACCCGGCGCCCGTGGATTCGGCGGATGCGCTGGTCGATGAAGGCGTCGAGGTCGCGCAGCACCAGCCCCTGCAGCAGAAGCACCTCGAAGCGGTCCGCCGTCAGCCGCCCCAGCGGCCCCGAGATCCGCAGCCGGTTGAAGAGCCAGAGCGACAGCCGGAACGAGCGGTTCAGCCCCACCGCCCCGCGCGCCGCCCGGCGGTAGCCCAGCCGCCCGGACTGCCGCGCGCCCTCGACCAGCCGGTCGACGTCGGTCAGGATCCGGTCGGCCAGCCGCGAGGAGACCGCGCGCTCCTTCAGCCGTTCCAAGACGATGTCGCGCTCGGCGCTGGCCAGCGCCACCAGCCCCAGGGTGATCCGGTCGCGGTCGAGCACGTCGACCGAGCTTTCGGCCTCCTTCACCGCGCCGTCGAGCCGCTCGCCGAAGCTTTTCGCCTCCGAACGCACGATGTCGTGGCTGAGATCGTAGGAGCGGGTGCGCTCGGCCACCTCCTCGCGCACGGTCTGCAGCGCCACGGCGACCACTTGCTTGGCCAGCGCCGCATCGAGCGGCGAGAGCTTGTCGAGCCCGAGCCGTCCGATCATCCAGCGCAGCGTCGTGCCCTGCACCACCAGGGTGAAGAGCGTGTAGCCGGTGGCGAGGATGCCGACCATGCGCTGGGTCTCGGCGGGCACCCGCAGGCTCTCGGTCACCGCCAGCGCCAGCACCAGGGTGACCGCGCCGCGCAGCCCGCCCCAGAGGATCGCCACCCGGTAGGGCCGCTCCACCGGCGGCGAGATCCTCAGCTTCGCCAGCACCGGCAGGAGCCCGAAGAGGATCACCGCCCGCGCCCCGAGCGCCGCCAGCGCCACGAAAAGCGTCAACGCCACGTCGATCAGCGTCACGTCCTGCAGGAGCCGCGGGATCAGAAGCGCCGCCAGCACGAAGATCAGCCCGCCCGCCCAATGCGACAGGAGCACCCAGACCTCGCGCATGTTGGCCCAGCTCGTCGGGCTGATCGCGCCCGGCGCGGCGACGGTCATGGTCATCCCCGAGGCCACCACCGCGATGACGCCCGAGGCGCCGAACATCTGCTCGGCGGCGATGTAGGCGAAATAGGGCAGCGCCACCGAGATCGAGATCTGCGCCGCCTCGTAGCGGTCGAAGAAGGACATGATGAAGACCGCGAAACGCGCCAACACGAAGCCCACCACCGCGCCGCCCAGGAGCAGCCCGGGGAACTGCAGCACCGCGTCGCGCAGCGAGGGGTCGGGCACCCCGCGCATCACGAAGCCCATCAGGAGGCCGAAAAGCGCGATGGCCGCGGCGTCGTTCATCAGGCTCTCGCCCTCGATGATCCGCGCCAGCCGCCGCGGCGCGGCGATCGAGCGGAAGATCGAGACCACCGCCGAGGGATCCGTTGTCGAGATGATCGCGGCCAGGAGCAGGCAGGCGATGAGGTCGATGCCGCTCACGAAGGCCAGCGCATAGCCCACCATGAGCGTCGAGAAGAAGACCGCGACCACCGCCAGGACCAGGATCGGCACCCAGTCGTCGGCCATGCGCCTGAGGTTCATGCCCAGCGTCACCTGGAACAGCAGGGTCGGCAGGAAGACATAGAGGAAGACGTTGGAGCGGATCGGGAAATCCAGGATCGCCGAGGCCACCGGGTTCAGCGCATCGGTCAGCTCTGTGCGCAGGAAGAAGGAGGCCAGCAGGCCCAGCACGATGCCGATCAGCGCCAGGATCACCGTGTAGGGCAGCCGCAACCGCCCCGCGAGCGGCTCGGCCACACCCAGGATCAGAAACAGCGCCGCGATAATCGCGATGACGACGACAACATCCATGTCCCCTGAGCTAGCGCGTCCCGACCCAGAGCGGAATCCCAAATCCCGCTCTCCGCGCCGCCAAGCCCGCCACCCGCAGCGCCGCCGCACAGCCCGCAGGCGTCAGGCGTCAGGCGTCAGGCGTCAGGCGTCAGGCGTCAGGCGTCAGGCGTCAGGCGTCAGGCGTCAGGCGAGGCAGCGCAATCGCTCGGCGACACGCCACCCCCAAATAACCTCACCCGGCTCCCACGAAGCGCCCCAGGCGCCAAAACCCCCTTCACCCCGCGCGCCACCAGCACACCGCCGCCCAAAAGCGCACCCACACCTCAACACACGCCACCCCCGCAGCTTCAGCTTGGTCCAAATACCTCGGGGGTGAATGCGGGCCGCAGGCCCGCTGAGGGGGCAGCGCCCCCCAGTCCGGGCCGCCGAAGGCGGCCCGGACCCACAAAAAAAACGCCCCGCTCTCAACAAACGCTTCCCGTCAGGCCCAACGCCCACAACCTCAGTCCGCCCCCAGATATCTCCGGATCAGCGCGCTGCGGTGGGCGAAGACGCGGTCGGCGTCGAAGGGGCTGCCGTCGCGGGCGGCGCGGGTGATGAGATCGGCGAGGGCCACGCGGTCGCGGGCGAGCATGGCCAGCTCACCCGCCAGCTCGCGCACCGCGCCGCGGGAGACGAGGCGGCCGCCGCCGGCGGGGTGGATCAGGTCGCGGGCATAGGCGTCGGCATAGCCGAGGATCGGGGTGCCGGAGACCAGCGCCTCGATCAGGTTGCGGGGGCTCTCGGGGGTCAGGTGGCAGAAGAGCAGCACATGCGCCGCGCGGCAGGCCTCGAGCACCGCGGCGCGGTCGCCCAGGAAGCCGGGGAAGCGCACGTGGTCCTCGAGCCCGAGGCGGGCGCACTCGGCCTCGACCTCGGCGCGGGACGGGCCCTCGCCGATCCAGCGGGCCTCGAATGCAACGCCCGCGTCGCGCAGGGCGGCGAGCGTGGCGAGCCAGTCCATCGGCCCTTTCATCGGCGCGAGCCGCCCGACGTAGAGGATCTGCAGCGGGCCCTCGCCCGCCCGGGCGACCTTTGCGGCCAGGGCCTCGGGGGTGATGTGGTCGGCGCGGGTCAGGGAGATGTCGTGCACCATCTCGGCCCGGCGGGCCAGGGGCGCATAGGTCTCATAGGTCTCCTGCCCGTGGAACAGCCCCAGCGTCGCGCGGCGGATCACCATGCGCTCGAGCAGCGCCGTCGGCCCCGCGTAGAGCCGCGCGCGCAGCGCCACCCGGCGGTTGGAGGAGCGCTGCTCGGCGCGCAGCACCGCGGATTCCACCCGGTCGGTCCAGACCGCGAAAGGTCGGCCGCGGCGTTGCGCCAGAAGGGACGCGACCGAACCCCAGTCGCCGAAAAGCCCACCGATGGCGAAACTCAGGTAGTCGGCCTGATCGATCAGCGCGCCGATCTGCCGGAGCCCCGCGGGCAGGGCGCGCAGGAAGGCGTCGGGGCGATAGGCGGCGAGGATCGGCGCGAGGCGCATCCGGTCCGCCAGCGGATCAAGCGCGGTCGCGGGCCGGTAGCCTGGGGGCGGCGGGCCGGGCAGCTCGGGCATGAGGGCGGTGACATGGGCGAAATTGTCGGCCCAGCGGCGCAGCCCCGCGACGGCCTGACCCTCGACGTGCAGGCCAGCGGCGTCGCGATAAAGCGGCACCGGCGCGTAGATCAGAAGGCGGCCCGCGCGGGTCTCCCGCGCCGGGGCGGCTGTCACCGGAGGGCCCGGGCGGGCCGCAGGCCCTCGGGGCCGCCGGCCTCCTCGAGGAGCCGGTCCGAGGCGCCCTCGACCTCGGTCTCGAGCCGGGCGAGGAAGCCGCGCTTGTCGGTGCCCGCGGCGATGCGCGGCAGGAACTCCACCACCGCCGTGCCGGGGCGGCGGTAGATGCCCTTGCGCTGCCAGGTCACCCCGGCGTTGGTCGCCACCGGCACGCAGTCCTGGCCGAGCTGTTCGAAAAGCACCGAGGTGCCGACCTTGTAGGGCGCCTTCACCCCCGGCGCGACGCGGGTGCCTTGGGAATAGATGATCAGCTGGCCGGCCTCGGCGCGGCCCTTCTCGACATCGGCGACCATCTTGCGGATCGCCTGGCCGCGCTTGCCCCGATCGACCGGCACGCAGCCGATCTTCAGCGCGTATTGCCCGATGATCGGCGCATACATGAGCTCGCGCTTCATGATGAACTTGCCCGCGGGCACCGCGTAGAAGATCAGGATGATGTCGAGGAAGCTCTGGTGCTTGGCGGCGATGACCACCTCGTCCTGCGGCACCTCTCCGCGGATCTCGTAGGTCAGGCCGATCATCCAGCGCGCGGTCCAGAGCGTGAAGCGGCACCAGGTCTTGCAGGCCGCGCGCGCGCCGCGCGCCGAGACCAGCGCCCAGGGGAAATAGGCGATGCCGATCACCAGCATCGCGGTGTAGATCGTCACGATATGCGCGAGCGAGCGCAGCCATTGCAGCGCATGGGCCATCAGGCGAGATCCTCCAGAACCCGGCGGGCCGCGGCCCGCGTTGCAACAAGCGCGACCAGCGCGGCGAGGCTCGGCACCGCCAGCGGCCAGAGCCAGCCCGCGCCCTCGAAACCGAGGCCGGTCAGCACGCCGCCGGTGTCGCCGGTGTCGGGCATCAGCGTCACCGCCAGCACCCCGAGCCCGGTGCCCGCCGCCGCGCCCATGAGCGCGCGCAGGGTGAAGCGGCGCACGAAGGCCCCGGCGATATAGGCGTCGGTGGCGCCGACCAGCCGCAGGACCGCGATCACCTGGGCATTGGCGGCCAGCGCGGCATTGGCCGCCAGCGTCACCATGGCCGCCATGGCCCCCGCGATCAGCAGCAGCGCCGCCGCCCCGAGCCAGCGCAGCCCGCCCGCCGCCGCCAGGAGCGGCTCGCGCCAGCGCGCGTGATCGTCGAGCACCGCCCCCGGCACCTCGGCCTGGAGCCTGAGCCGCAGCCCCGCGGCATCGAGCCCTTCCGGGCCCTCGGCGATCTCGATGAGCTGCGGCACCGGCAGCTGGTCGAGCGGCAGGTCGGGGCCGAACCAGGGCTCGAGCAGTCCGCGCTGCTCGCTGTCGCTGAGCGCCCGGGCCTCGGCCACGCCGGGCGTGGTGGACAGGATCTCCAGCGCGCGGGCGGTCTGGCGCGGCATCTCCTCGGCGGGCGCCGAGATCCGCAGCGTGGCCGAGCGCGCCAGCTCGTCACCCCAGCGGTCGGCGAGCCGCCCGGCGGCCAGCGACAGCGCCAGGGCGAAGACCGCGAGAAAGGCCATGGCCGCCGCCGAGAACAGCGTCAGCTGCACCGTGAAGCCCGAGGGCGGCACCACCCGGTCGGCCCCCGCCTCGCGCGAGAAGGCGGCAGAGATATCGGCGCGCATCCCGCTCACAGGTCGGCCCCCGCGAGCTGCAGCCGCCGGTTCGAGATCCGCAGCACCCGGGCCTGCACATGTGCCTTGGCGGCGCGGATCAGGCTCAGGTCGTGGGTGGCGATCATCACCGTCTTGCCCATGCGGTTGAGCTCGATCAGGAGCCGCAGGAGACGCTGGGACATGTCCCAGTCGACGTTGCCGGTGGGCTCGTCGGCCAGGATCACGTCAGGCGACATGATCACCGCCCGCGCTAAGGCCGCGCGCTGCCGCTCGCCGCCCGAGAGCTCGGGCGGCAGCGCATGGGCGCGGTCGGTCAGCCCGACCCAGGTCAGAAGCTCGCTCAGGTCGGATTCCATCGCCGCATTGGCCTCGCCCGCGACGGTCAGCGGCAGGGCGACATTCTCGGCGACCGAGAGGTGATCGAGGAACTGGCAGTCCTGGTGCACCACCCCGATCCGCCGCCGCGCCAGGGCCACGCCGTCGCGGCCGATCCGGGTGACGTCGCGGTCGAAAAGCCGCACCTGCCCCGCGGTCGGCAGCAGCGCGCCGTAGCACAGCTTGAGAAGCGTGGTCTTGCCCGCCCCTGAGGGTCCGGTCAGGAAATGGAACGAGGCCGGCGGCAGGCTCAGCGACAGCTCGGAAAGCAGTTCGCCCCCACCGTAGCTATAGGCCACCTGGTCGAATTCGATCACGCCTGTTCCCTCGCACTCCGGGCCATGTTGTGCCCGAGCATCGGCCCGGTTTCAATCCGGAGCCGCGCCGAAAACGGCTTTAACCGGGGGGACCGCCAGCCTATTGTTTCGCAACGATGATGGTTTGTCCGGCAAGGGTTTCGCGAATTCGATGCGACTGATCTGCCCCAATTGCGGCGCGCAATACGAAGTTCCGACGGAAGTCATCCCCGAGGCGGGCCGCGACGTACAGTGTTCGAACTGCGGGCACACCTGGTTCGAGCATCATCCCGATTTCGCCCCCGAGGACGATCCCGCCCCGGACGACATCACGCCCCGGTCCGCGCTCGAGGCGCATGCGGCCCCCGAGGACGAGGGGCTGCCGCCTCCCGAGGAAGGCCCCGCGCCGGGCGCCGCCGCCACCGCGCCGCGCCGCGAGCTTGACCCCGAGGTCACCAATGTCCTGCGCGAGGAGGCCCGCCGCGAGGCGCTGGCCCGCCGCGCCGAGGGGGGCACGCTGGAAAGCCAGCCCGACCTGGGCCTCGACGCGCCCGCCGAGGACGAGGAGGCCGAGCGCGCGCGCCAGTCCCGCGCCCGGATGGAGAAGATGCGCGGCCCCGAGGGCGAGGCGCCCTCTGCGCCCGCGCCCGCGGAGGCGACGCCAGAGCAGCCCGACCCCAACGCCCGCAGCGGCATGCTGCCGGATGTCGACGAGATCAACCAGACGCTGCGCTCGGCCGGCGACCGCCGCCCGGTCGAGACCCCGCAGGGCCGCGCGCCCGAGCCGGAGGACCGGGGCCGCTCGGGCTACGGACGCGGGCTGATGCTGGTCCTGGTGCTCGCGCTTCTCGCCGGGGCGGCCTATGTCTATGCCGCGCCGCTGGCCGAGATGGCCCCCGCCGCCGCGCCCGCGCTCGAGGGCTATGTGGCCCAGGTCAACGACCTGCGGGCCTGGCTGCAGGCCACCGTCGAGGGGCTGACCGCCCCCGCCGAGGGCTGATCCGCGGAAATCCCGGTCGCGCTTACCTTTTGGTAAGCCCTGCGCCCTACCCTGCGTGCATCCCGGTAGGAGGTGCGGCATGTTGCTGGAAGCGGAAGATATCGGCGCGATCCGCGTGGTCCACGTCTTGGCAGAGCGGATCGACGCCGCCGCCACGATCGAGTTCAAGGACGCGATGCGCGCCGTCACGGCGGGCGCGCCGGGGCGCATCCTTTTGAACCTCGGGCAGGTCGGCTTCGTCGATTCCAGCGGGCTCGGCGCCATCGTCGCGGTGATGAAACACCTCGAAGCCGGCCAGGAGCTGGAGCTGGTGCGGCTCAACCCCACGGTGGACACGGTCTTCCGGTTGACCCGGATGGACACGATCTTCCGCATCCACGACACGCTTGACGCGGGGATCGCCGAAGATGCCTGAGAACGCCGCCGCGCGGACCGGTGCCCAGGATCGCACCCAGGATCGCACCTCGAACCGCCCCCAGCCCGGGGTGGTCCTGTTCTACACGCTGCCCGCCGCACTCCTCTCGGTGCGCGAGACCTGCCGCCGTTTCGAGGCCGACCTGATCGGCGCGGGTTTCGAGGCCGCCCCCGCGGGCCGCGTCGCGCTGGTCTGCGCCGAGGCGCTGAACAACGTGGTGGAACATGGCCAACACGCCGAGGGCGCGGGCGAGCTGCGGTTGGAGTTCTCCAGCGGCCGCCGCTGCCGGCTGCGCATCGCCGACCGCGGCAGCCCGGTGCCCGCCTCGGTCTTCCGCAAACCCGCCCCGCCGGTGATCGAGGGCAAGGTCGGCCTGCCCGAGGGCGGCTTCGGGCTGTCGATCATTCACAGCCTCTCCGACGAGGTGCGCTACATGCGCCGCGGCCAGGAGAACGTGCTGGACATCGTGCTGGCACCCTGAGGGGTGGGTGGCGAGAGGGTGTTTGGGTGTTCTGGGATGGCGCTGCGGGTGGGCTGGGTGCAGCTCCACATGGCGAGTGGGCTCGACAGATGTCGGCGCTTTGGAGGTGTGGGGTAAGGGCCCCCGCGCCAGGTGCGCCGGGCAGGAGCTGAGCTGGGCTCGGGCATGCTGGCAAGAACGGCGCGGGCTCAGGCGCGCCACGACGTTTCCCACCCCCGAAACTGATCGCCTGATCCCGGGACTTATCGCCCGGCGGCCCCCGCCTGCCCCCAACCGGCCCCACCGTGGCCACCTCCCGCCTCATGGTTGCACCGATTCCATCCCGTGACAGCCCATCCGCGCGCGGCCAGCCCCTCTTTCTTCCCCAGCAAAACAACGCCTTACGCGGCACCCATCCCCGCCGCACTCCGCGCCTCAAAAAGACCCCTTTCCCTGCTCAAAAGCGACACAGAGCAAGGCGATAACTCTCCCTGTAGCTGCAATATGCTTCCCTCGGCGTCGCGTCGTAATAGCCCCCACCCAGTGCGCGGCGCCGAGGTCTTCCCCCTCCCTTCCCGAGATTGACGCCCGAAGGATCTGCAGTAGGCTCGCGCCAGTGCAGCCCCGGGGGAGATATTCATGCGCGACTTCCACCTGCCCAGCCGCTCCGCCGTCTTCGCGGAGAACGGCATGGCGGCCACCTCGCATCCGCTGGCCGCCGCCGCCGCGATCGACATCCTCAAGGCCGGCGGCTCGGCCATGGATGCCGCCATTGCGGGCGGCGTGCTCCTGGGGCTCTGCGAGCCGCAGATGACCGGCATCGGCGGCGACTGCTTCGCGCTCATCTCCGAACCCGGGCAGGGCGTCACCGCGGTCAACGGCTCGGGCCGCGCGCCCGCGGGCGCCAGCGCCGAGGCCCTGCGCGCCGCGGGCCACGAGACCGTGCCCGTGCATTCCGCCCAGGCCGTCACCCTGCCCGGCGCCGTCGACGCCTTCGCCCGGATGTCCGAACGCTGGGGCAAGCTGGGCCTCGCCCAGAGCCTCGCCCCCGCGATCGCCTACATGGAGGAGGGCGTGCCCGTCGCGCCGCGCGTCGCCTTCGACTGGGCGGGCCAGCACAAGGTGCTGCAGGGCGCGGCGCGCGACCACTTCCTGCCCGGCGGCGAGGCCCCGCGCCCCGGCACCCGCTTCGCCCTGCCCGGCCAGGCCGAGGTCCTGCGCCGCATTGCCCGCGACGGCCCGAAGGCCTTCTACGAAGGCGAGGTCGCCGAGGACATGGTGGCGAGCCTCCGCGCCCTGGGCGGCGCCCATACCGCCGAGGATTTCGCCGGGGTCGAGGCCACCTTCGGCGCGCCGATCTCGGGGCAATACGCGGGCACCGAACTGCTCGAGCATCCGCCCAACGGCCAGGGCGCGACGGCGATCCTGCTCCTCAACATCCTGAAGCACTTCGACCTTGCCGCGCTCGATCCCTTCGGCGCCCAGCGCGCCCATATCGAGGCCGAGGCCACAAAGCTCGCCTATGACGCGCGCAACCGCTTCCTGGCCGATCCTGACCACATGACCCGGCTCGACCATATGCTCGACCCCGCCACCGCCGAGGCGCTGGCCGGGCTGATCGACCCGCGCCGCGCCCAGGGGGCGACCACGCAGATCGCCGAGGCGGTTCACAAGGACACGATCTACATCACCGTGGTCGACCGCGACCGCATGGCCGTTTCGCTGATCTATTCGATCTTCCACGGCTTCGGCTCGGGGATCGCCTCGGAGAAATTCGGCATCCTGTTCCAGAACCGCGGCGCGGGCTTCTCGCTGACCGAGGGGCACGCCAACGAACTGGCCCCGGGCAAGCGCCCGATGCACACGATCATCCCCGCCATGCTGCAGGAGAACGGCGCGGTCAGCATGAGCTTCGGCGTCATGGGCGGGCAGTATCAATCCACCGGCCACGCGCGGATGGTCAGCAACTGGCGCGACTACGGGCTGGCCCCGCAGGACGCGCTCGATGCGCCGCGCGCCTTCGCCGAGGGGCAGGTCCTGCAGGTCGAACGCGGCTACCCCGAGAGCGTGCGCCGCGAACTGGCCGAGATGGGCCACGCGGTGCAGGTGCCCGAGGGCCCGATCGGCGGCGCCCAGGCGATCCGCATCGACGCGGAGGGCGTGCTGGAAGGCGCCTCGGACCACCGCAAGGACGGCATCGCGCTGGGGTATTGAGCCCCCGCGCGCCCGGCTTTGGCCCCGGTCAGCGCGCCGGGGCCAGGCCCTTGCCCTTCAGTAGGAATATTCCGCGAAGACCGGCCGCACGTCGCCGTCCCAATCCGCGTGGAAGCGGCGGATCAGCTCGTCGGCGGGTGCCTCGCCGCTTTCGATGCTGTCCTGCAATGCGTTCAGGAAATGCGTCTCGTCGGGCAGGAGCCCCCCGGCGCCGGGCCGCGCCCGCGCCTTCAGCCCGCCGCGCGCCAGGTCGAGCACCTCGGCGGCCAGCTCACGCATGTGGCGTCCGCCGACCTCGGCGGCAAGACCATCGGTCGCGGCGGCGACCCGCCAGGCCTCGCGGGTCTCGGCGTCCCAGTCCTTGGCGATGTCCCAGGCCGCATCCAGCGCCCCCTGGTCGTAGGTCAGCCCGACCCAGAAGGCCGGCAGCGCGCAGAGCCGCCGCCAGGGGCCGCCGTCGGCGCCGCGCATCTCGATGAACTTCTTGATCCGGGCCTCGGGGAAGATCGTGGTCAGATGGTCCGCCCAGTCCGAGAGCATCGGCTTCTCGCCCGGCAGCGCCGGCAGCTCGCCCTTCAGGAAGTCGCGGAAGCTCTGGCCCAGCGCGTCGACGTAGCGGCCGTCGCGGTAGACGAAATACATCGGCACATCGAGCGCGTAATCGACCCAGGATTCGAAGCCGAAGCCCTCGTCGAAGACGAAGGGCAGCATGCCGGTGCGGTCGGCGTCGAGGTCGCGCCAGATCCGGCTGCGCCAGGACTTGTGGCCGTTCAGCCCGCCCTCGAAGAAGGGCGAATTGCCGAAAAGCGCGGTCGCCACGGGCTGCAGCGCCAAGGCCACGCGCAGCTTCTGCACCATGTCGGGCTCGGAGGCGAAATCGAGGTTCACCTGCACGGTGCAGGTCCGGTACATCATGGATTTCCCCATGGTGCCGACCTCGTCCATGTAGCGGGTCATCAGCCGGTAGCGCCCCTTGGGCATCATCGGCATGTCCTCGTGGCGCCAATGCGGCGCGGCGCCGAGGCCGATGAAACCCACGTCCAGCTCGTCGGCCACGTCGCGCACCTGGGCGAGATGCAGGTTCACCTCGTCGCAGGTCTGGTGGATGGTCTCGAGCGGCGCGCCGGACAGCTCGAGCTGCCCGCCGGGTTCGAGCGAGACATTCGCCCCGTCCTTCTCAAGCCCGATCAGATGGCCCGACTCCTCGATCGGGGACCAGCCGTGGCGGTCGCGCAGCCCCTCGAGCACCGCGCGCACAGATTGGCGCCCCTCGTAGGGCAGCGGCTCCAGCGTGTCCTTCAGGTAGCCGAACTTCTCGTGCTCGGTGCCGATGCGCCAGTCTTCGCGCGGCTTGCAGCCGGCTTCGAGGTATTCCGCGAGCTGGCCGTGATGCTCGATCGGACCGCCGCCGCTTTGAGGTATGGACATCTGGACGCTCCGTTCAACTCAGCCCCGGGTTTGGGCGACAGGCATGGGCAGGTTCTTCCTGGGTGTCAATGCAGCCGCCGGGCGCGGGGCGCGGGCCCGTCCCGGCGCCACAGCGGGGCGATCCCGCCGCCGCCGGCCTCGAGCGCGCGCAACATGGCGCCCGTGTCGAAGCCCGGCAGCCCCGCGAAGGCATCGAAGAGCCTATCGGCGCCGCTGGCCGTCACCGGAATGTGAAGCGCGGGCCCGCCCTCGTGGTCGATGCGCCAGTGCCGGGGATGCGAGGCCCGGTCGAGCGAGACCGCCGTCACCTCGTCGAGCGCCGCGGTGCCGCCCGAAAGCGGGCCGAAGTAGCTGAGCTGCCGTTCGGTGACCTCGACGATGCCGGGCCCGTCGCCCGCGCCGCGGAAGCGTCCACGCTGCACCCCGAGCCCGAGAAGCAGCAGGCCCAGCGCCACCAGCGCCCAGCCGAAGGCCGCCGCGAGCCAGCCAAGCGCGCCGAGCGCCACCAGGAGCCCCAGCGCCAGCACCGCGCCGCCCGCCAGCGCCTCGCGCCAGCGCATCAGGGCCGCGCGCGCCTCGGGCCGGATCACGTCCAGTCTCCGAGCCGCATCTGCCAGAGCGTCAGCGCCGCCACCGCGGCGGTATCGGCGCGCAGGATGCGCGGGCCGAGCCCTGCCACGGCGGCGAAATCGAGCTCGTGCAGCCGGGCGCGTTCGCCCTCCGAGAAGCCGCCCTCGGGGCCGATCAGCACCGCCCAGGGCGCGCCGCGCCCCTCGGCCTCGGCGAAGCGGGCGGCGCGGGTCTCGGGGCCATGGGCCTCGGCCTCGTCGCAGAACATCAGCCGCCGGTCCTCGGGCCAGTCGCGCAGAAGCTGCGAGAGCTTGGCCAAGGGCGCCACCTCGGGCACGAAACAGGCGCCGCATTGCTCGGCCGCCTCGCGGGCATGGGCCTGCAGCCGGTCCTGGCGGATGCGTTCGGAATTGGTGAACTCGGTGGCCACCGGCAGGAGCCGCCGCACCCCCATCTCGACCGCCTTCTCGACGATGAAATCGGTGCGCGCCTTCTTCACCGGCGCGAAGAGCAGCCAGAGGTCGGGCGGCATCTGCTGGGCCCGGGTCTGGTCCTCGACGACAAGCGTGCCGCCGCGCTTGCCGGCCTCGGCCACGCAAGCGCGCCATTCGCCGTCGCGCCCGTTGAACAGGTGCAGCACGGCCCCCGGCGCCAGCCGCATCACCCCGAAAAGGTAATGCGCCTGCTCGCGCGCGAGCGCCAGCTGTTGTCCCGCCCCGAGGGGCTCGTCTACATAGAGCCTGACCTGAGCCATGGGGGGACCCTATGACCCGACCGGGAGAAGTGCCAGAGGGCCAGATCGCCGATGCGGTCAAAGGCAACTGGGTGGACCGCCACGCGCCCGAGGCGCTGAAGCCCTATTTCCGGCTGTCGCGCCTCGACCGGCCGATCGGCACCTGGCTCTTGCTGCTGCCCTGCTGGTGGGGGCTGTTCCTGGCCATGGCCACGACCGGAACCGCCTCCTGGCACGACGCCTGGATCTTCGCGGGCTGCGGCATCGGCGCGGTGCTGATGCGCGGCGCGGGCTGCACCTGGAACGACATCACCGACCGCGACATCGACGGCTCGGTCGCGCGCACCGCCAAGCGCCCGATCCCGGCGGGCGACGTCAGCGCGAAACAGGCGCTGGCCTGGGGCGTGGGCCAGTGCCTCCTGGCCTTCCTGATCCTCTTGAGCTTCAACGCCGCGGCGATCCTTCTGGGTATCCTCGCGCTGGTGCCGGTAACGATCTATCCCTTCGCCAAGCGCTTCACCTGGTGGCCGCAGATCTTCCTCGGCCTGGCCTTCAACTGGGGCGCGCTCCTGGCCTGGACGGCGCATACCGGCAGCCTCGGGGTGCCGGCGGTGCTGCTCTATGTCGCGGGCATGGCCTGGACGCTGTTCTACGACACGATCTACGCCCACCAGGACAAGGAGGACGACGCGCTGATCGGGGTGAAATCCACCGCGCGGCTCTTCGGAGAGATGACGCCCCGGGTGCTGGTGATCTTCCTCGTGACCGCGCTGGCGCTCATGGCGACGGCGGTCTGGGGCGCGCTCGGCGCGGCGGGGGCGGCTTCGCTGGGGCTGGCGCTCGCCGGGGTCGCGGCCTTCGGGGCGCATATGGCCTGGCAGCTCTCGCGGGTGGACCTCGACAATCACGACGTGCTTCTGGCACTCTTCAGATCCAACCGGGACGCGGGGCTTCTGCCTGTGCTGTTTTTCGCCTGTGCGGCGATCCTGTGATTGCAGCCTTGCCCGCCGCCGCTTAAGACACTTCCGGTTCAGGCAATTGCAGGTTTGACATGCGCCTTTCGACTTTCGCCACGCTGACCGGCACATTTGTCGGCGCCGCCGCGCTTTCGGTGGTGGCCGCCAGCCTTTCGGCCCGTGTGGTCGAGGACAGCTCCGCCGCCGGCGTGGCCCGCATCCTCGAAGAGGACGGCATCACCTGGGCCGGGGTGGACGCCAACGGTCTGCAGCTTTTCGTGCATGGCACCGCCCCCTCCGAGGCCGACCGCTTCCGCGCCCTGTCGCTGGCGGGCCAGGTGGTCGACGCCGCCCGGGTCATCGACGAGCTGAACGTGGTCGAGCCCGAGGCGATCAAGGCGCCGCGCTTCTCGGTCGAGATGCTGCGCAACGACGACCGGATCTCGCTCATCGGGCTGGTGCCCACGAGCTACGACCGCGAGGCGTTGATCGACGGGCTGATGACGCTTGCCGACGACCCCGAGGATCTGTCGGACCTGCTGGAAAGCGCCGATTTCCCCGCGCCCGAGACCTGGGGCCCGGCGATGCGGTTCGCCGCCTTCGCGCTCGCGGATCTGCCGCGCGCGAAGATCTCGGTCAATGCCGACCGGGTGCTGATCGAGGCCATGACGGAAAGCGCCGAGGACAAGCTGCGGCTGACCTCGAAGCTCAAGCAGGCCGCCCCCGAGGACGTCGAGCTGCAACTGGCCATCGAGGCGCCGCGGCCGGTCTTCTCGCCTTTCCCGCTGCAGATGGTCATCGACGAGGAGGGCGCCCGGCTCACCGCCTGCGCCGCCGATTCCGAGACCGCCCGCGCGCAGATCCTGAACGCCGCGCGGCTGGCCGGGGCGGCCCCCGAGAGCGAATGCACCCTGGCGCTCGGCGTACCCTCGCCGCAATGGGGCAAGGCCGTGGCCGAGGCCATCGGGGCGCTGTCGGACATCGGCCAGGGCAGCCTGACCTTCTCCAATGCCGACATCGCGCTGGTGGCCGCCGAGGGCACGCCCGCGGACCGCTTCGACCGGGTGATCGGCAGCCTCAAGGGCGATCTGCCCGAGGCCTTTGTGCTCGATGCCGTCCTGCCCGAGCCGCCGAACGAGGATGACGCCCCGCTCGAGTTCGTGGCCACGCTCAGCCCCGAGGGCCAGGTCGCCCTGCGCGGGCTGATCGACAACGAGGTCACCCGCACCGCGATCGACGGCTATGCCCGCGCGGCCTTCGGCTCGGCCGCGATCCAGCTTGGCGCGCGCGTCGACGACCGCCTGCCCGAGGGCTGGCGCGCGCGGGTGCTGGCCGCGCTCGACGGTCTGTCGCGGCTCGAGAACGGCGCCGCTGTGGTGACGCCCGGGCGGATCGAGATTTCCGGCGACACCGGCAACCCCGACGCCTCCGCCGAGATCACCGCGCTGCTGTCGGAGAAGCTCGGCACCGAGAACTTCGAGCTCGACGTGACCTACAAGGAGAAGCTCGACCCGACCAAGGGCATCCCGACGCCCGAGGAATGCGTGGCGCAGATCAGCGTCATCATCGGCGAGCGCAAGATCACCTTCGAGCCCGGTTCGGCGACGCTCGACGGGTCGGCCAAGGACATCCTCGACGAGGTCTCCGAGCTTCTGAAGATCTGCGGTGACATCCCGCTCGAGATCCAGGGCCATACCGACAGCCAGGGCCGCGAGGTGATGAACCAGCAGCTCAGCCAGGAACGCGCCCAGGCGGTGCTGATCGCCCTGGCCGACCGGCGGGTGCTGACCTCCTCCTACCGCGCGGTGGGCTACGGCGAGGAAGAGCCCATCGCCGACAACGATTCCGAGGAGGGCCGCGAGGCCAACCGCCGGATCGAGTTCACCCTGATCCAGCCCGAAGAGACGCCCGAGGAAGAAACCACGCTCGAAAGCGTTGAAGCCGCGCCCCAAGATGGGGCAGAAGAAGACGGCGGGGCAGGGTCGGACGAGGACACGGAGTGAACCGGATCGAATTCATCATCACCACGGCGATCATCCTCTTCGTGGCCTTCTGCCTGGGCTGGTTCGCCAATTGGCTCGTGCATCGCTTCACCCGGGTCAGCCAGACCGACCTCTCCGAGCTCGAGAAGATGAGCCAGGAGCTGCACGAGGCCGAGGAGACCCGCGACCAGGCGATCACCTACCTGCAGCAGCGCGAGGCCGAGCTGACCAACCAGCTCGCCCAGACCGAGGCCGAGCTGGCCGCCGCCATGGAGGGCCTGCGCGAGGCCCGCCACGAGGCCGAGGAGCTGCGCGCCTACCTGGAGCGCTCGCAGGCGAGCGGGTGAAGACTGCCTAGCGCGGCCTTAGCTGCACCACACTGAAATCAGTTCCAGGCAAATCCCGCAAAGCGCCAACCGCACCGGTAGCGCCCCCTTGCGCCCGAATAGCACCGAAGGTGCCGGGCGCGCGCCGGACCGGCCCCTTGGGCCGGCGCTCTTGCGAGTGGTGAGCAAAGATCGCAGCCAGCCCTGACCTTGTTGGCATAAAGCGCCTCGCTCAGAGGGCAGCAGCGCCGCCCCCCGGTCCGCCGCGCGCCCGGCACCTTCACCCCGGCCTGAGGCGCTCCTTGCCGGATCACGGGGGGCGCCCGGGTAGCCCAACTTCAATCGTCTCGAAACACCTCCGCCGGGCTTGCCCCCAACGGCACCCCAGAGCACCAGCCAAAAGCCCGCTCTACGCCCTCCGCGCGCCCGGCGCCTTCCCCCGAAGACAAGACCCCTACCGCTTCCGCCGCCCTCCAGCCGAGCGCTTGTGAAACGCCGGCGGGCGCTTGGCGACCCAGGCGAGGAACCCCGAGAGCTCCGAATGCGCCCTGAGCGCCTCGGGCGTGTTCAGCTCTCGCGCCAGCTCGGCCTCGGTGAACCGCGCGTGGATCTCGTTGTGGCAGATCTGGTGCAACAGCACGACCGGCCCGCCCTTGCCGCCTTTGAGCTTCGGGACCAGATGATGCAGGCTGCTCTTCGCCTCGGGCGGAATGGGCCGCAGGCAAAGCGGGCAGATCGGATCGTCAACCATGACAGCCAAGATGGCAGCCCCCGGCGGGGGATCAAGCGCGCTGGTGATCGGCGGCGGGCCGGCGGGGCTGATGGCCGCCGAGGCGCTGCTCGATGCCGGCTGGCGGGTCACCCTGGCCGAGCAGAAGCCCTCGCTCGCGCGGAAGTTCCTGATGGCGGGGAAATCCGGGCTGAACCTGACCAAGGCCGAGCCCCCCGAGGAGTTCCTGAAGGCCTATGGCGCGGCGGCCGGTTGGCTCGCGCCGATGCTCGCCGCGTTCGGCCCCGAGGCGGCGGTGCGCTTTGCCGAGGTGCTGGGCCAGGAGGTCTTCACCGGCTCCACCGGGCGGGTGTTCCCCAAGGCCATGAAGGCCTCTCCGCTCCTGCGCGCCTGGCTGGCGCGGCTGGAGGCCAAGGGCCTCGAGGTCCGCACCCGCTGGCGCTGGACGGGCGGCGCGGGGCCCTTCATCTTCGACACGCCCGAGGGGCCGGTCACGCGCACCCCGGATGTCGCGGTGCTGGCCGCCGGTGGGGCGAGCTGGCGGCGGCTCGGCTCGGACGGCGCCTGGGCGGGACATCTGGAGGCCGAGGGACTGGAGCTCACCCCCTTCGCGCCTGCCAACGCGGGCCTGAAGGTCGACTGGTCGCCGCATATGACCCGCCATTTCGGCGCGCCCCTGAAGAACATCGCGCTGAGCGCGGGCGAGACCCAAGCGCGCGGCGAGGCGGTGATCTCGGCCCGGGGGCTCGAGGGCGGCGGGCTCTACCCGCTCTCGCCCGCGCTGCGGCAAGGGGCGGCGCTGACCCTCGACCTCGCGCCCGACCGCGAGCTCGAGGCGCTGGCCCGGCGGCTCGAACGGCCGCGCGGCAAGGACAGCCTGTCGAACTGGCTGCGCAAGACGCTGAAGCTCTCGCCGCAGGCCCAGGCGCTGGTCATGGAATGCGCCCGC
This sequence comes from Roseivivax sp., assembly GCF_054552075.1. Lineage (NCBI taxonomy): Bacteria > Pseudomonadati > Pseudomonadota > Alphaproteobacteria > Rhodobacterales > Roseobacteraceae > Roseivivax > Roseivivax sp. Next base: position 180,016 of record NZ_JBTOLZ010000007.1, on the reverse strand, counting down.
CCCCTGCCCCGGGAACCCGAGACGCTGGCCCGGCTCCTGAAGGTCCTGCCGGTGGCGCACGCGGGGCTGCGGCCGATGGACGAGGCGATCTCCACCGCGGGCGGGCTGCCACGGGCGGCGCTGGACGAGGGGCTCATGCTGCGCGCCAAGCCCGGGGTCTTCGCCGCGGGAGAGATGCTCGACTGGGAAGCGCCGACGGGCGGCTACCTGCTGACCGCCTGCATGGCGACCGGCCTCTGGGCCGGGCGGCACGCGGCGCGGTATGGTGGGTAAGCCTCAGGCTGGCGCAGGCGGCGCGGTAAGGTGGGTAGAGGGCAGGCTGGCACCAGCGCCGCGACCGGGCGGCAACGTCTCCCAAGGATCGGCAACATCGCCCATGCCGCGCGTCACCCAAGCGTCTCCATCGCCCTCACGTCGACGCGCGCGGTGCCCTAGGGCAGCGCCGCCGCCCGCCGGTAGGCCTCGCGGTCGCGCAGGCGGCGGGTGTAGGCCTTGAAGGCCTCGGGCGGGTCGGGGAACTTCGCCACCCGCGCCCAGCCGCCGCAATGGCACAGGATGATGTCCGGCACGGTCATCTCCTCGCCCATGATATAGGGCCCCTCGATGCCCGCGGTGATGCGCTCGAGGTTGGCGGCGAACTCGGACTTCAGGCTGTCCTTCACCTCGGGCACGCGCTTGTCCTCGGGCAGCACGAAACTGTGCCGCGCGGCGGTCCAGATGATCGCGTCGAGCTCGTCGAGGATGCGGAAGGTCCAGCTGTCCTGCACCGCGCGCTCGGGCGTGCCGGCGGGACAGGTGAAGGCGCCGTGCCGGTCGGCCAGGAAGGTCAGGATCGCCGCCGAATCGGGGATCGCGCGGCCATCGGCCAGCAGCACCGGCACCTTGCCGAGGGGGCTGGCTTCGCGGACCTCGGCGCTTTGCGGGCCGACGGGCAGATGTTCGTAATCGACCCCCAGCTCCTCGAGCAGCCAGAGCGGGCGGAAGGCACGGGTCTTGGCGGTGCCGATCAGGGTGTAGCGCATGGGAAAGGCGGCCTTCTTGCAAGTCGGGGCCGGAGGCTGCCAGCCCTGCCTTCAGAGTGGCCGAAGCCCCCCGGCTCCGCAACAGCGCCGATCCGGGCGGACCTGCGACGCCCCGGCCCGATCAGCGCCGCGCCAGCATCGCCAGCCGGATCAGCGCACGCTCCACCAGCGCCATCTGCGGCGCCTTCTGGCCCGCCGAGCGCAGCGACAGGTCGGTGTCGGTCAGGATCGTCAGCGCCTGTTCGAGCTTGCGCCCGCCCCAACCCTGGGCCTGGCGGATCATCCGGTCGCGGCGCGGCCCGAAGACCGGCGGCCGGGCCCGGCCCATGCCCGCCTGCGGCCCGCCGGGGTCGGCGGCGGCGGCATGCAGCACGCGGAAATGCCGGGTCGCCATGATCACCAGCGTCACCGCATTGGTGCCCTGGGCGCCGAGGCGCTGCATCACCGGGCCGATCTCGTCGGTGCGGCCCTCGGCCACCACATGCAGGATCTCGTCGACATCCGCCTCGGTCGAGGTCGGCGCCATGAGCGCCACTTCCGCCGCGCTCAGCGGGCTCTCGTCGCCGATCTTGTAAAGCGCGACCTTCTCGATGGTCTGGCGGAAGTCCCCGGGGTCAAGCGTGCGCGCCAGCGCGAAGAGCGCATCGCCGGCCGCGCGGTCGAAGCCGGTCAGCCCCGCGCGCTCGAGGTCGGCCTCGATCTCGGCGCGGCTCGGCGGGTCGTTGTAGATGCCCGCGGCATAGGCGCGCTTGTGGCCCTCGAAGGCCTTGCGCAGCTTCGAGGAGGCCTTGAGTTGCCCCGCCGTCACCACGATCTGCGCGTCGCCCGGCCGCCAGTCCTCGAGCGCGGCGATCACCGCGGGCGCGGCGTTGTCGTTGGCCTCCTCGACGAAGGCCACGCGCGGGCCCGGGAAGAAGCCCTGCGCCTTGATCGCATCGAGAAGCCGCGACGGTTCCTTGCGCAGGTCGCCGCCGGACATCCGGGTGAGGCGCATCTCCTCCTCGCCGTTCGGCCCGAGCAGCGCGGCCACCACCTCCTGGCGCTTCAGCGCGACACGCATGGCGTCCTCGCCGAAGATCAGGAGCCCCGCGGCCTCGGGATCGGGCTTGCGGAAATAGGCGGGCGCGTCGCGGGCCGATAGCTTCATGTCGCGGGCGGCAGCCGGTCGGACATGAAGATCAGCTCCTCGACGATGCGGTCGGCGAGAATCGTGGTCAGCCGCTCCTGCGCGTCGGCCTGGGCGGCGGGGGTCGAGACGATGGAGCCGGTGGCCGAATAGCCCACGAATTCCTCGACCTGGCCCGCGTCGATCACCGTGCCGGTGGCGTCGCGCAGCCGGTAGCCCGCGGTGCCGACAAGGCGGAAGCGGGTGGTGAAACCCGCCGAGGTGGTGCCGAAGTCCTGTTCCTCGGCGCGGATCGTCACTTCGAGCTTGTAGGGGCCGGAGGCGCGGCCCAGCCGGTCCTCGAGCCGCCGCCGCAACAGGTAGCCGTTGCGGTTGTCCGGCGCCTCGACGCGGATCCGGTCCTGCAGCGCCATGGCGCCGCCCGAGGGCCCATAGGCCGGGGCGAAGCCGCAGGCGGCCAGGACCAGGCCCAGCCCCAGGCCGGCCAGAAGGCGGCGGCGTTCAGATGACCACATTCACGATCCGTCCCGGCACCACGATCACCTTCTTCGGTTCGGCGCCGTCGAGCGCCTTGACCACAGCATGATGAGCCAGCGCGGTCTTTTCAACCTCGCCCTTGTCCATGTCCTTGGGCACGGCGATCTCCGCGCGGCGCTTGCCGTTGACCTGGATCGGCAGGGTCACCGTGTCCTCGACCATCATGGCCTCGTCGGCGATGGGCCAGGGCGCATTGGCGATCAGCCCCTCGCCGCCCAGGAGCGCCCAGAGCTCCTCGGCCAGATGCGGGGTCATGGGCGACATGAGCTGCGCCAAAGCGCGGGCCGCCTGGCGCTTGGCCTCGCCGCCCGCCTCGGCCTTCGACAGGGTGCTGGTGAAGGCGTAGAGCCGGGCGATGGCGGCGTTGAAGCCGAAGCTCTCGATGCCCTGGGTGACGTCGTGGATCGCCTTGTGCATCTCGCGCAGGAGGTCCTCGTCGCCGGGCTTGGCCGGCGCCTCGGAGGCCGCAGCCTCGGAGGCGATGCGGAAGACCCGCGCGAGGTGCTTGTTGGCCGCCTCGGCGCCCGCGGCGGTCCATTCCACGTCGCGCTCGGGCGGGCTGTCGGAGAGGACGAACCAGCGCGCGGTATCGGCGCCGTATTGGCCGATGATCGCCACCGGGTCGACGACGTTGTTCTTGGACTTCGACATCTTGGCCGAGGGGATCACCTCGACCTCGCTGCCGTCGGCGCGCAGGAGCGCCTTGCCGTCCTTCAGCTCGACGTCCTCGGGGTAGTGATAAACCGGGCGCCCGCCGGCGCCGGTGGTCTTGTAGATCGCATGGGTGACCATGCCCTGGGTGAAGAGCGCGTTGAACGGCTCGCTCGACTTCGCGGGCAGATGGCCGGTCATCTGCATCGCCCGCGCGAAGAAGCGCGAGTAGAGCAGGTGCAGGATCGCGTGTTCGATGCCGCCGATATACTGGTCGACGTTCATCCAGTACTCCGCCTCGGCCAGGTCGGTCGGGGTCTCGGCCCGGGGCGCGGTGAATCGGGCGAAATACCACGAGCTGTCCACGAAGGTGTCCATCGTGTCGGTCTCGCGCTTGGCCGCCGCGCCGCAGGCGGGGCAGGAGACATCGCGCCAGCTCGGATGCCGGTCGAGCGGGTTGCCCGGCTGGTCGAAGGAGACGTCGTCGGGCAGGCGCACCGGCAGGTTCTCTTTCTTCTCGGGCACCACGCCGCAGGTCTCGCAATGCACCACCGGAATCGGGCAGCCCCAGTAGCGCTGCCGCGACAGGCCCCAGTCACGCAGGCGGAACTTGGTCACGCCCTGGCCGACGCCGTTCTCCTCGCAGAAGGCGATGGCGGCATCGACGCCCTGCTCTCCGGTCTGCGCCTCCTCACCGGCGAAGCCCTTGATGTAGCGGACGGTTTCCTGCTTCGGCGGCACATAGGCCGGGCCGCCTTCCTCTGGCAGGATGAAGGTGCCCTCCTCGCCTATGGCAGGGGCGTAGACGGTGCTGACCGGCAGCTCGTACTTGCGCGCGAACTCGAGGTCGCGCTGGTCATGCGCCGGGCAGCCGAAGATCGCGCCGGTGCCGTAGTCCATCAGGATGAAGTTGGCGATATAGACCGGCAGCTCCCAGGAGGTGTCGAAGGGATGGCGCACGGTGATGCCGGTGTCGAAGCCGCGCTTCTCGGCGGTCTCCAGCTCTTCCTCCGAGGTGCCCATGCGGCGGCAATCGGCGTTGAACGCGGCGATCTCGTCGTCCTCGCGCTCAAGCGCCCGGGCCAGCGGGTGGTCGGGCGAGATGCCGACGAAGCTCGCGCCCATGAGCGTGTCGGGCCGGGTGGTATAGACCTCGATACGGTCGAAGCCCTCGGGCGCATCCGAGGTCGAGAAGGCGAACTGCAGGCCGCGGCTCTTGCCGATCCAGTTGGCCTGCATGGCCTTGACCTTGGCCGGCCAGTCGTCGAGCCCTTCGATCGCCTCAAGCAGCTCTTCGGAATAGTCCGAGATGCGGAAGAACCACTGGGTCAGCTCGCGCCGTTCGACCAGCGCGCCCGAGCGCCAGCCGCGGCCGTTCTCGACCTGCTCATTGGCGAGCACCGTCATGTCCACCGGGTCCCAGTTGACCACCGCGTTCTTGCGGTAGACCAGCCCCTTCTCGAGGAAGTCGAGGAACAGCGCCTGCTGCTGGCCGTAGTAGTCCGGGTCGCAGGTGGAAAATTCGCGGCTCCAGTCGATCGACAGGCCCAGCGGCTTCATCTGGCCGCGCATGTCGGCGATGTTGGAATAGGTCCAGTCCTTCGGGTGCCCGCCCGAGGCCATGGCCGCGTTCTCCGCCGGCATGCCGAAGGCGTCCCAGCCCATCGGGTGCAGCACGCTGTGGCCGGTCGCCAGCTTGTAGCGCGCCACCACGTCGCCCATCGTGTAGTTGCGCACGTGGCCGATGTGGATGCGGCCCGAGGGATAGGGGAACATCTCGAGGACGTAATACTTCGGCTTGTCGTCCGACCGCCGGGCCTCGAAGGTTCCGGCCTCGTCCCAGGCCTGTTGCCATTTCGGCTCGATCTCGGCGGGGCTGTAGCGCGACATCGGGGCGTCCTTTTCCAGCGGCTGTCAGTCGGGTGTTGCAGGCCGCGTGATAGGGCGCGGGGGCGGCGGCGTCCAGCCCACCGTGGCGGCGGCTTGCTGCGCTTGGGCCGCGGTTGGGGCGGTGCGGGGTGGTCGGGGGGCGGTGCGCTCTCGCGGGGAGGCTTCGGGCGCGCCTCGGCTGGGCCCCTGCCCTCGGGCTGTCGCGTGGTCCGGTCAGTTCCCGGCTTGGCCCTGACCCCGGGCTGTCGCGTGCTGCGCTCAGACCCAGGTCTGCACCGCGACCCGTCGCGCGGTCCGGCCAGCGGCCAAATCTCTGCCTCCGCCAGCGCCTCTCCACTGTGCGGGCGCCAGGCTCCTGCCTGCAGCCCGGCCCCTGCCCGACCGTTCCGCTCTCACGCCCAACGGGCAGGATGGGCACAGGTCACCCGCCAACCGCCGCGCGAGGATTGGCGCGGAAGGGTGCGCCGTGTCAGATCGGGCACGGGGGCCCGCCCCCGGGACAGCTTCGATCACAGGCGCGCATGAAGATCCTCTGCATCCACCAGAACTTTCCCGGCCAGTACAAGCACCTCGCCCCGGCGCTGGTGGCGCGCGGCCACGAGGTCCGCGCCCTGACCCTGCGCGTCAAGGAGCGCACCACCTGGAAAGGCGTGGACGTGCTGCCCTACAAGGTCGAGGGCCGCTCGACCAAGGGTGTCTTCCCGCTGGCCGCCGACTTCGAGACCAAGCTGATGCGCGCGACCTATTGTTACCGCGCCGCGCTCGCCCTGCGCGACCAGGGCTTCAGCCCCGACGTGATCCTCGCCCATCACGGCTGGGGCGAGAGCCTGTTCCTCAAGGATGTCTGGCCCGAGGCCCGCCTGGGCCTTTACTGCGAGCTCTACTACAGCTCCGACCCCGCGATCACCGCCTTCGACCCGGAGTTCGCGCCGAAGAACATGGCTGACCAGCCGCTGAAGCTGCGGCTGAAGAACTTCAACAACCGCATGCACGAAGAGATCATGGATTCGGGCCTCTCGCCCACGCGGTTCCAGGCCGACACCTTCCCGGAGGTCTTCCAGGACCGGTTGAGCGTCATTCACGACGGCATCGACACCGAGGCGGTGCGCCCCGACCCCGAGGCGCGGCTCGACCTGGGCGAGGGCCGCGCGCTGACCCGCACCGACGAGGTGGTGACCTTCATCAACCGCAACCTCGAGCCGCACCGGGGCTACCACGTCTTCATGCGGATGCTGCCCGCGCTGCTGAAGGCCCGGCCCGAGGCGCAGGTGGTGCTGCTTGGCGGCGACGGGGTGAGCTACGGGTCGCGCTCGGCCTCGGGCAAGAGCTGGAAGGAGATCTTCATCGAGGAGGTCCGCGACCAGATCCCCGAGGAGGACTGGGCGCGGGTGCATTTCCTCGGCCGGGTCTCCTACGAGCGGTTCCTCTCGGTGATCCAGGTCAGCCGGGTGCATGTCTACCTGACCTACCCCTTCGTGCTGAGCTGGTCGCTTCTCGAGGCGATGAGCGCGGGGGCGGCGGTGGTCGCCAGCGACGTGGCCCCGGTGCGCGAGGTGCTGGACCATGACGTCACGGGCCGGCTGGTGGATTTCTTCGACCAGGAGGCGCTGCTGTCCGAAGTGACGGCGCTTCTCGAGGAAGGTGAAGACCGCGCCCGCCTCGGCGCCGCCGCGCGCGCGCATGTGGTCGGGCAGTACGATCTGCGGCGGGTCTGCCTGCCCCAGCACCTGGCCTGGGTGGAGCAGCTGGCGAAGAAGAAGGGCCGGTTGCCGAAGGATTGAGGTGGGGTGGCTTCCTGCGCAGGGGCGCGAGCGCCCCCGTTCCGAATGCTGGTCCGCACCTCTGATCGAGAAAAACGCGCCGCTACAGGAGCGTTCTTACCAAGCGCCTTTGCAAGCCGCCCGCGCTCGCCTTCTGCTCAAGCCACCTTCACCACGCGCCCAAAAGAAAACCCGCCACCCTCGATCCGAGGCGGCGGGCTCTCCCAAAATCTCGTCAGATCCCCGCAGGGCAGCGGGATCAGAAGCGCGAATCCTGCTGCCGCAGCTGCCGCGCGCGGGTCAGGATCGCATCCTCGACCGCCAGCACCGTCGCCGCGCTGGCCGGGCCCGAGCGCGTCTGCAGCGCCAGGTTCAGCGAACGCGCGTCCAGCGCCGGATCGGTGACATAGATCGTCGCGCGGTAAGGCTGCCCACCGCCCGGCGGCGTGCCGTAGCCGGTGGTGATGACGCCGGTGAAGGGATCGATCGATTCGATCGGCAGGAAGTTCAGCGTTTCCAGCGAAGCGTTCCAGATGTAGCGGTTCACAGCGCCGATATCCTGGGCGTCGCCGCGATTGCGGAAGATGTCCCAGATGGTGCTCTCGGGCGGGCCCTCGCGGCCGTAGACTTCCTCGTCGAGGATCTCCTGGGCGGGCCGGGTCTCGACCGGCGCCGCATCGGGGCTGCGCTGGAACATGCCGCAGCCCGCCAGCGCCGCCAGCGCCGGAATGAGCCAGAGCCCTCTTGCGATGCGCAGTCCTGCCATGTCCCCCGTCCCTTACGGCCCGTTTCGTCGCAGACCTCATTAACGGCCGCGTCGCGCCCCGACAAGCGGTCAATGCCCCGCGCTCATGGGAGCATTTGGCCCCTGCAGGAGCGCCCCGCCCCGTCTGCGGCGGCTTTGTGGCAAATGTGCATCATGGAACGAGATGTTCCCGAGGCCGTCCCGCCGCCGCTTGCAAGGCCAGCCCCCGACGGCGCATAGAGACCCCATCAAGGCCGGGGCATCCGGATTGGTATGTGCCTTACGAACACATGAGGGAAACAATGAAAAAGCTTCTTCTTGCATCCACCGCGCTGGTTGCTACCGCCGGGGTTGCCCAAGCCGATGTGGCTCTGTCGGGCTCCGCCGAGATGGGTATCTACGGCGGCGAGGACATCGATACTCAGTTCTTCACCGACGTCGACGTCACCTTCACCATGTCCGGTGAAGCCGACAACGGCCTGACCTTCGGCGCGTCGATCGACCTCGACGAGTCCGACGGCGGCGACTCCACCTGCGTGGACGCACCTGGCGTGGCCGACAACGTCACGGGCACCACCTGCGCCGTGAACGGCGACTCCGACGCGTTCGACCCGAACGTGCAGGGCGGCGAGTCGATCTTCGTGTCCTTCGGCGGCGCGACCCTGACCATGGGCGACACCGACGGCGCACTCGACGCACGCGTTCCGGAAATGGCGCTGGCAGGCGGCTCGCTTGCTGACGACGAAACCGCGCACAACGGCTTCGACAACGGCGCGATCCTCGACGGCGCCGGCGGCGACGGCCAGATCGCACGCTTCGACTACGCCTTTGGCGCAGCCGTCTTCTCGCTCTCCGCTGAGCAGGACGCAAACGGCGCAGGCGACGAGCCGGTCATCGGCGTTGGTGTCAGCTACGCAGCTGACGTGTCGGGCATCGACATGAACGTCGGCCTCGGCTACCAGAAGCAGGAAGACAACCGGGCGGTCACCTCGTTCGCTGTCACCGGCGGCTTCGCCAACGGCCTGACCCTGGGCGCCACCGTGAGCAACTGGGACCTGGACGGCGTTTCCGACGACGCGACCCACACCGGTCTCGGCATCGGCTACGAGATGAACGCTCTGGCCATCGGCTTCAACTACGGCCAGTACGAGCTCGACGGCGACCAGACCAGCGGCTGGGGCCTCGCAACCGTCTACGACCTGGGCGGCGGCATCTCGCTGCGCGCAGGCTACGGCTGGTCCAGCGAAGACGAGATCGGCAGCTTCGGCGGCGCGACCGAAGACTTCGACACCTTCTCGCTCGGCGCGAAGATGTCCTTCTAATCTCCCCACGGAGATTTGGATGGAAGAGCGGGTCCTTCGGGCCCGCTCTTTTCTTTTGTGCGGGGGCGGCTTAGACCGAAGCCATGTCGCGCGCGCCCCAATCCCGCACCGCAAATCCCGCCGCAGCCCGCTACCAGGCGGGGCTCTCGGCGCTGCAGGCGGGGCGGCTGACCGAGGCGCGCAGCACCTTCGCGGCGCTCGATCGCGCGCATCCAGACCAGCCGGAAATCCAGTTCCAGCTCTCGCGGCTGGCGCACCTGGAAGGCGACAGCGCCGCCCGGGCCCGGCATCTCGACAGCGCGCTTGCCAAGAAGCCTGATGAGCCCGCGCTCCTGCAGGAGGCGACCGAGGCTTTTGCCCGCGCCGACCGACCCGAGGATGCGCTCGCGGCCTTCGACCGGCTGATCGCCAAGGCCCCGGGGCAGATCAAGCCGCGCGCCGACAAGGCGCTTTACCTCCAGCGCATCGGGCGCTTCGCCGAGGCCGAGACGATCTTCCGCAAGCTCCTGGCGAAACACCCGCGCGAGGGCGCGCTTTACCGGATGTTCTTTGCCACGGCGAAGCTGAAGGCCGATGACCCGGCGCTCAAGAGCCTCGGCCAGGCGCTGCGGCACAGCCAGGTCAGCGGCGAGGCCCGGGTGCAGGGGCATTTCGCCATGGCCAAGGCGCGCTTCGACCTGGGCAAGCACGATGCCGCCTTCGACGAGCTGGCCCGCGCCAACCGCCTGCAACGCAAGCTCGCGCCTTATGACGCCGAGGCGCGGCGCACCGAACAGCAGGCGATCCGCGCCGCGCAGGAGGGCGCCGACCTGACGCCCATGGGCGAGCCGGCGGACCTCCGCCCGGTCTTCGTCACCGGGCTGCCGCGTTCGGGCACGACTTTGGCCGAACAGATCATCGGCGCGCACAGCCAGGCCGCCGCCGGAGGCGAGCTGGCCCATGCGCTGAAACTGGTCTGGAAGTCCTTCACCGCCCAGGGCCGCCTCGCGCCGCTCAGGAGCGCCAGCGAGACGCAGATCCGCGACCTCGCGCGGGCCTATCTGACGCTGGCGCGGCGCGACACCGGGGCACAAACCGGGGTCTTCACCGACAAGTCGATCCAGAGCCACCTGATCTACGGCTACCTCGCCCGCGCCCTGCCCGGCGCGCGCTTCATCGTGATCCACCGCGACCCGCGCGACATCGCGCTGTCGATCTACCGCAACCACTTCGCGACGGGCACGCATCGCTACGCCAACGACCTGGGCGACATCGCGGGCGTCATCAAGGACTTCCGCGCCAGCGTCACCTACTGGAAGGGCCGGCTCGGCGATCGCATCCAGGAGTTCCGCTACGAGGACCTGGTCTCCGCGCCCGACACCGAGGCCCCGCGCCTCGTCGCCGCCGCCGGGCTCGACTGGGAAGATGGCTGCCTGCGCTTCCACGAATCGGGCGGCGCGGTGAAGACCCTCTCGGTCGCGCAGGTGCGCGAGCCGATCCACGCCGGCCGCCGCGCGGCCTGGGAGAAACACGCCCACCAGCTGGCCCCCTTCATCGAGGCCTGGGGAGACGATCCATGGGACTGAGCGACATCACCACCCGCATCCGCAAGGCCGAGGAGGCCGCCGGCCGCAGTGCCGGTTCGGTCGAGCTGATCGCCATTTCGAAGGTCCAGCCCAACGCGCGGGTCGAGGCCGTCCTCGAGGAAGGCCACCGCGTCTTCGGCGAGAACAAGGTCCAGGAAGCCGAGGGCAAATGGCCCGACTTCCAGGCCCGCTTCCCCGGGACCCGGCTGCACCTGGTCGGGCCGCTGCAATCAAACAAGACCCGCCGCGCGATGGAGCTTTTCGACGCCATCCATTCGGTCGACCGCCCGAAGCTCGCGCGCAGCATCGCGCGCATCGCCGAGGAGACGGGGCATTGCCCCGATCTGTTCGTGCAGGTGAACACCGGCGAGGAAGAGCAGAAGGCCGGCATCGCGCCCGCCGATGTCGACGGCTTCCTGGCCGAATGCCGCGAGATGCAGCTGCCGGTCAAAGGCCTGATGTGCATCCCGCCGGTCGAGGAGACGCCCTCGCTGCACTTCGCGCTTCTGGCGAAACTGGCCGAGCGGAACGGGCTTTCCGGCCTGTCGATGGGCATGTCGGGCGACTTCGAAGAGGCGATCTCCTTCGGGGCGACCCATGTCCGCGTCGGCTCCGCGATCTTCGGCGAACGCGTCTACGACTGAGGCCCCGGGGGCCGCTCCGCGCCCGGGTGACAACCCCCGCGCCCGCCCCTATAAGGCGCGCGACATCGCCAAACGCTTACGAGGACGACCATGACGCTTCAGGTTTTCGGCCATAAATCGCCCGACACCGATTCCACCGGCAGCCCGCTCATCTGGGCGTGGTATCTCAACGAGATCCGTGGCGAAGAGGCCAAGCCCGTGCTGCTCGGCGAGCCGAACACCGAGGCCGCCTTCATGCTCGAGCGCTGGGGCTTCGAGAAGCCCGAGATCATCGCCGACGTCGAGGCCGACACGCCGGTGGTGATTGTCGACACCAACAACCCCGCGGAACTGCCGGCCTCGGTCAATTCCGCCGACATCCGCGGCATCATCGACCACCACAAGCTGGTCGGCGGGCTCGAGACCAAGGGCCCGATCGAGATCCGCATCGAGCCGCTGGCCTGCACCGCGACGATCATGTGGAAGATGATCGGCAAGGACATGGCGCAGGCGCCCAAGGCCATCAAGGGCGCGATGCTGACCTGCATACTGTCCGACACGCTGGAATTCCGCTCGCCCACGACCACCCAGGAAGACAAGGCCGTCGCCCATGCGCTGGCCGAGGACCTGGGCCTCGAGATCCCGGCCTATGCCGCCGAGATGTTCGCCGCGAAATCCGACGTCTCGGCCTTCTCAGACGCCGAGTTGATCCGCATGGATTCCAAGGAATACACCGTCGACGGCGTGAAGCTGCGGGTCTCGGTCCTCGAGACCACGGCACCCGAGCAGGTGCTGTCGCGCAAGGAGAGCCTCATGGCCTCCATGAAGGACGTGGCCGCCGAGGACGGCGTCGACGAGGTGACGCTTTTCGTCGTCGACATCCTGAACGAGGAAGCCACCCTCCTGGTGCCGAACGACCGGGTGAAGACCATCGCCGAGAAGAGCTTCGACACCCAGGTCGCGGGCGACACCGTGGTCCTGCCCGGCGTGATGAGCCGCAAGAAGCAGATCATCCCGAACCTCAAGGCGTAACGCCGACCTGCGGGCGGGGGGCCTTGGCGTCCCCCGCACCCCCGTGAACCGGTCCGGCCAGATCATGCGCGCGCCGCGGGGGGTGCGCGCCGGAGACACCCCATGACCGAGATCATCCGGCAGCTGTCCGACATTTCCGCGCGCTACGAGGCGCTTTTCGTGGACCTCTGGGGCTGCGTGCACGACGGGCTGCGCGCCCATGAGGACGCGGTAACCGCGCTGCAGGCTTTCCGCGCGACCGGCGGCACGGTGGTGCTTCTGACCAATGCGCCGCGCCCGCGCGACAGCGTCGCCCGGCAGATCGCCAAGCTCGGCGTGCCGGATGACGCCTGGGACACGATCGCCACCTCGGGCGATTCCGCCCGCGCGGCGATGTTCCAGGGCGCGGTGGGCCGCAAGGTCTATTTCATCGGCGAGGACCACGACCAGAGCTTCTTCGAGCCCTTGAAGATCATCTCGGACCCGCTCGACATCCAGCGCGTGCCGCTGGAAGAGGCCGAGGGCATCGTCTGCTGCGGCCCCTTCGATCCCCATGCCGAACCCGAGGTCATGCGGCCCGAGTTCCTCTATGCCAAGCAGAAGGGGCTGAAGCTCCTCTGCGCCAACCCCGACATCGTGGTCGACCGCGGCGAGCGGCGGGAATGGTGCGCGGGCGCGCTGGCGCGACTCTACACCGAGATGGGCGGCGAAAGCCTCTATTTCGGCAAGCCGCATCCGCCGATCTACGACCTCGCGCGGACCCGACTTGCGGCGCTCGGCACGGTGCCCGGCGACGCGGCGATCCTGGCGGTGGGCGACGGGCCGCAGACCGACATCACCGGGGCGATGGGCGAGGACATCGATTCGCTCTTCATCACCGGCGGGCTCGCGGCGGCGGAGACCCGCACCGAGGAACAGCCCGACCCCAAGGCGCTGCGCGACTACCTCGCGCGCGAGGGCATCTCTCCGAGCTTCGCCATCGGCTACCTGCGCTGAGGCCCGTGCCCCCGGTCTGGCAGGTCGGGGGCGGGCATCTTGCGCTGGGGTGACCCGTGCGTGATTGCGCCCGGCGACCCCGGCCCGGGTCGCCCCGCTGCCCGACGCGGGCACCGCGGCCCCAGAGACCACCACCCCCCACAAGCCTCACCCCATCCCCGCACCGGGGGTTGATTTCTGCACCTGCAAAGTAATATTGTTGCCGGATACACGCCCGAACAGGGTAATTTGTTGCTCGCGCGCGGGCAGGGTGAATCCGGAGGCCACAGTGTTGGACAATCAGCCGCGGGGCACGATCCCGATCGAGGACATCGAGATGGGCATGACCCGGTATCTCCAGAAGGAGATCACCGACGCCGATATCGAGAAATTCGCCGATGTCTCCACCGACCGGAACCCGGTGCACCTCGATGACGGCTACGCCCGCGACACGATCTTCGGCGGCCGCATCGCCCACGGGATGCTGACCGCGGGCCTCGTCTCGGCGGTGATCGGCGAGCAGCTGCCCGGCCATGGCACCGTCTACATGAGCCAGACGCTGAAGTTCCTGGCCCCGGTGCGGCCCGGCGATCTGGTCCATGCCGAGGTCAAGGTGACCGGCATCGAGGTCGGCAAGCGCCGCGTCACGCTGGAATGCCACTGCGCCGTCGACGGCAAGAAGGTCCTGATCGGCGAGGCCACGGTGCTTGCCCCCACGCGCAAGTTCGACTGAGCGTCGGGCCCGCCTTGCGCCACCCCCTGCGCGGGGCTAAGTGCGGGCCATGCGCATCTACCGCGATCACAGGCAGATTCCCGAGGACGCCCGCGGCGCAAGCGCGGCGATCGGCAATTTCGACGGCGTGCATCGCGGCCACCGCACGGTGCTGGACCTGGCGCGCCAGGCCGCGCCCGAGGCGCCGCTGGGCGTTCTGACCTTCGAGCCGCATCCGCGCGAGTTCTTCGCCCCCGAGGCCCCGCCCTTCCGGCTGACCTCGGCCGCGGCGCGCGCCTCGCGGCTGAAGAAGATCGGCGTCGAGACGCTCTTCGAGCTGCCCTTCGACGCGGGCCTCGCCGGGCTCACCCCCGAGGCTTTCGCCCGCGAGGTTCTGGCCGAGGGGCTGGGCCTCTCGCATGTGGTGGTCGGCGCGGATTTCCGCTTCGGCAAGGGCCGCGCGGGCGGCGCCGAGGACCTGATCCTTTTCGGTGAGGCCATGGGCTTCGGCGTGACCGTGGCGCCTCTTCTCAAAGGCGCCGGCGGGCAGGTCTCCTCGACCGCGATCCGCGAAGCGCTGAGCGAGGGCCGCCCGCGCGACGCCAAGGCGCTCTTGGGCCATTGGCACCGGATCGAAGGGCCGGTCCTGCACGGCGAGAAGCGCGGCCGCGAGCTGGGCTATCCCACCGCAAACATGTCCATCGACGGGCTGCATCCGCCGCACTTCGGGGTCTATGCGGTCATGGTCGACGTGCTCGACGGGCCGCATCGCGGCAGCTATCACGGCGCCGCCTCGGTCGGCATCCGCCCGATGTTCGGCGAGAACCAGGCCAATATCGAGACCTATCTCTTCGACTTCAAAGGCGACCTCTACGGCGCGCGGCTCTCGGTCGGGCTGGTGGATTTCCTGCGCCCCGAGGAACGCTTCGACAGCCTCGAGGCGCTGATCACCCAGATGGACGACGACTGCACCCGCGCCCGGTCGGTGCTGGCCGAGACATGAGCGACCGCGACCCGATCGACCGGAGCGGCCTCGCGCCCCGCTTCTGGGAGACCAAATCGCTCTCGAAGATGAGCGCCCCGGAATGGGAGGCGCTCTGCGACGGCTGCGGCAAATGCTGCCTCAACAAGATCGAGGACGAGGACAGCGGCGAGGTCGCCCTGACCCGCGTCGCCTGCCGGCTCTTCGACGACGCCAGCTGCCGCTGCGGCCAATACGAGACCCGCCACAGCTTCGTGCCGGAATGCATCGTGCTCAGCCCCAAGACCATCGAGCAGCACGCCTATTGGCTGCCCCGGACCTGCGCCTACCGGCTGCTCTGGGAAGGGCGGGGGCTCTACGACTGGCACCCGCTGATCTCGGGCCGCGCCGAAAGCGTGCACGAAGCCGGCGTCTCGGTCCGGGGCATGACCGTTCCCGAGTTCGAGGTCGATGACGACGACTGGGAAGACCACATCATCGACGAACCCCATTAAAGGAGAGCCGCCATGTTCTTTGCCTCCGACAATTCCGGCCCGGTTCCGCCGCAGGTGCTCGAGGCGCTGACCCGCGCCAACGAAGGCCACGCCAAGGGCTATGGCACCGATCCGCTGACCGAAGAGGTCACCCAGCAGCTCCGCGACCTCTTCGAGGCGCCCGAGGCGGCGGTCTACCTGGTGGCCACCGGCACCGTGGCGAACTGCCTGGCGCTGGCCTGCTACGCCCAGCCCTTCGACACGGTCTATTGCACCCCGCCCGCCCATATCGAGGAAGACGAGTGCAACGCGCCCGAGTTCTACACCGGCGGCGCCAAGCTGACGCTGGTGGGCGAGAGCGACCGCTTCGAGCCCTCGGTCCTGCGCCGCGCGATCTGCGGCTCGGGCGGCTCGGTGCACAACGCGCAGCGCGGGCCGGTCTCGATCACCCAGGCGACCGAGAAGGGCAATATCTACAGCCTAGACGATCTGCGCGCGGTGACCGGCGTCGCCCGGGAGTTCGGCCTGCCGGTGCATCTCGACGGCGCGCGCTTCGCCAATGCCTGCGTCGCCCTGGGCTGCACCCCGGCCGAGATGACCTGGAAGTCCGGCGTCGACGTCGCGGTCTTCGGAGGCACCAAGAACGGGCTCATGGGCGTCGAGGCGGTGATCTTCTTCGACCCCGAGAAGGCCCGCGAGTTCGAGCTGCGCCGCAAGCGTGGCGGGCATCTCTTCTCCAAGCACCGCTACCTGACCGCGCAGATGCAGGCCTATCTGGCGGATGACCTCTGGGCCGAGCTGGCGCGGACCGCCAATGCCAAGTCGACCCGGCTTCTGGCGGGCCTGCAGAAGGTGGCCGAGATCGAGGGCGACCCGCGGGTCAACATGATCTTCGCGCGGCTGCCGCGGAAGCTGCACGCCCGGGCCTTCGAGGCGGGGGCCTATTACTACTGCATGGGCGACATCGCCGAGGGCGACCCCGAGGAGCCGGTCAAGGCGCGCTTCGTTTGCGACTGGTCCATCGAGGACGCCGAGATCGACCGCTATCTCGAGGTGATCGGCGCCTGAGGCGCCGCGCCGTCAGAGACAAGATCGGGCGCCCTGAGACGGGGCGCCCGGCGGAAGCATCAGCGGATTTTCTTGGGACAGCGTCGGGCGGAAGGCTTGGGTCTCCGCTCCATGCGCAGACGCGTGGCGCGCAGCAGGCCGAGGCGCGCGGCGCATCACGCCCGCACGCCGGCGCTCAGTTCATCTGGAACTGCGGCTCGTAGGAGCCATCGGTGAACTGGCCGAAAAGCTCGGAGATGTCGGGATGGTCCACCGGCTCGCCGGAGTAATCCGCGACCAGGTTCTGCTCCGACACATAGGCGACGTAGAAACTCTGGTCGTTTTCCGCCAGGAGGTGGTAGAAGGGCTGATCCCGCATCGGGCGGCTGTCCTCGGGGATCGACTGGTACCATTCCTCGGTATTGGCGAACTCCGGGTCGACGTCGAAGACCACCCCGCGGAAGGGGTGTTTGCGGTGCCGAACGACCTGGCCGAGCTTGTATTTCGCGCGTTGTGTGTACATTGGCCTATACCTCTTGACCGCAAAGCTAGCGCTCCGCGCGCCAGTTTGTCCATTTTTTCGCCGCATTTTCGCCGGAAACACTCTGTGCAGGTGAGTCGGACAAAGCGGCCGGGTCTGACATTTGCCTCCACATCGGGCGGCATCCCGCCGGTTGCAACCCCCCTCTCGCGGGTTTCGGGGTTTGTGATTTCATCGCCCGGCCCGATCGGCTAGACTGCCTGCCAAGAGCCCAAACGGCCAGACAGAGCGAGAGGCAGATGAGCAGTTTCTTTCGCGCGCTCGTGATCGTGTTGCTGGCGGCGTCCTGCGGGGGCGGCGGCCCCAAGACCGCGCCGTCAAACCTGGACGATGCCTGCGCCATCCTTCGCGAACGCCCGCATTACATCCGCGCCTTCCGCGCCACCGAGCGCAAATGGGGCGTACCCGTCCATGTGCAGATGGCGACGATCTACCAGGAAAGCAAGTTCATCGGCGATGCGCGCACGCCGTTCCGCTATTCCCTGGGGGTGATCCCGGTCGGCCGGCAAAGCTCGGCCTTCGGCTACAGCCAGGCGCTCGACGGGACCTGGAAGGAATACCAGGACCAGCACGGCGGCCGCCGCACCCAGCGCGACGACATCCGCGACGCGACGGATTTCATGGGCTGGTACATGGCCCAGACCCAGCGCGAGCTGGGGATCTCGACCTGGGACGCGCGGAACCAGTATCTCGCCTATCACGAGGGCCGGACCGGCTATCGGCGGGGCAGCTACAACGCCAAGTCCTGGCTCCTGCGGGTGGCCGACGAGGTCGGGCAGCGCTCGACGACCTACCAGGCGCAACTCGTGGGCTGCCGCCACGCGCGGTGAGGCTTGCGGGGTAAGCGGGGGCCTGAGTGTCTCCGCCAACCCAGCCTGAGCTCGGCAGTCTCTCTAGCCAGCAAGCACCAACTTGCGCCCGATGAGCGCCGCAGGCGCCGGGCGCGCGCCGGACCGGCCCCTTGGTCCGGCGCTCTTGCGGGCGAAGCGCTTGGATCGCCCCTCGCCCTGACCTTGCAGCCATAAAACGCGCAGCCCAAAAAGCAGCGGCGCCGGCCCCCGGACCGGCGCGCGCCCTTTGCCCTAGACGTCCGTCCTCAGTTCGACTCCGCCACGGCGCGGTCGATGTTGAACAGCGAGTTCGGCAGCTCCTTCTTCTGAAGCGCGCCCAGCACCACGGTGGTCTTCTGGCCGTCCTGGTCGGTCACCACCCATTGCTTTAGCTCCACCGGCTCGTCGGTGAACTTCATCTGGATGGTCCCGTATTCCGGCCGCTTGGGGTCGCGCGCGGTGACGATGGTCGCGGTGCCGTCGTAGTCATGCGCGACCACCATGCCGTCCTGCGCGAGGTTCACGTTGGAGGCCAGGATGATCGACAGCGGCGTCTGGTTCAGCGGGTAGGTCTCGGGCTGGCCGCCGACCTTCTTGTCGATGATCACCACCGTGCCGCGCCCGGCCATGACCAGCGCCTGTTCCGGCGGGTTGTAGTCGAAGCGCATCTTGCCCGGCCGCGACAGCGCCAGGTCCCCGGTCGAGATCGTGCCGTCGGCGTTGATCTGGGTGAAGTCGCTCTCGGCGGTGCGGATGCCGTTGAGGTAGTTGGAAATCTCGTTCAGCGACAGCTTGTCCGCGGCGGCCTGGCCGGCGGTGAGAAGCCCGAGGCCGAGCGCGGCGATGAAGGCGGAAAAACGCATCGGAATGTCGTCCTTTTGCACGTTGTGAACCTGATGGCGGATATGGGCCGGGCCCGCGCGTTATGCGATAGCGCAGGATTTCATTGTGATAAAAGCAGCAAGGGCGCGCCGATCAGCGCCGGCACCGCCGCGGCGAGGCCGAGGATCATCAGCGCGCCGTCGCGCGCGGTGATCGCCAGGCCGAAGATGAAGATGCCGATCATCGGGATCACCCCGGCAAAGGGCACGAGCTCGAGCGGCGGCACCGTCAGGCAGAGCGCCAGGATCACCAGCGCCGCGAGCCGCCGCGCGCCCTGCCCCGCGAAGGCGGTGAAGCGCTGGCCGAACCAGCGGTCCATGCGTTCGGCGAAAGGCTCCAGCCGGTCGAGCGCCTGGCAGAGCCGGCGGTCGGGGACCGGGCGCTCGCGCAGGATGCGCGGGGTCCAGATGTGATCGCTGCCCGCCAAGAGATGCAGCGCGGCGATGGCCATGACCGTGGCGGTCACCGTGGGCACGCCGGGAATGCCGCCGAGCGGCGTCAGGATCAGCGCCGAGAGCACCAGGAAGATCGGCCCGAAGCCGCGCTCGCCGATGGCGCGCACCACGTCGCCCAGGGTCACGCTGTCGCGCCGCGCCTCGTCCTCGGAGACGCGCTCGCGCAGGTGCACGACGACGTCGCAGACCTCGGTCCCGCCGGGGGCGGCGAGCGCCTTGAGGTCCTCTGCATCGGGTGTTGCCTTGGCCGCTGTCATGGCTCCGAAACGCCGCCTTCACGACGGCGGTTCCCGGCGCCCCGCGATCGGCGGAGGCCCGCTGAAGCCCCGGACCGGGCCGCGCGCAAAGAAAAGCCCCCCTCCCGGCAGGGGAGGGGGGCCAAACCGTTGATATGTCCCGGCAACCGGGCCCCCGCGGGGGTGGTCACGCCTGTTCGGGCACCAGGATCTCGCGCTTGCCGACGTGGTTGGCGGCCGAGACGACGCCCTCTTCCTCCATCTGCTCCACCAGGCGCGCGGCCTTGTTGTAGCCGATGCCCAGCTTGCGCTGGATGTAGGAGGTCGAGCACTTCCGGTCCTTGATGACGATCGCCACCGCCTGGTCGTAAAGCGCATCCTCGCCGCCGGTGTTGCCACCGGTGTTCAGCCCCAGCACCGCGTCGATGTTGTCGGCCTTCTCGTCGGCCGGGCCCTCGACCACGCCGCCGACGTAATCGGGCGGCCCGAAGGCCTTGAGATGGTTCACCACCTCCTCGACCTCCTCGTCCGAGACGAAGGGCCCGTGGCAGCGGGTGATCCGCGCGCCGCCGGCCATGTAGAGCATGTCGCCCATGCCGAGGAGCTGCTCGGCGCCCATCTCGCCCAGGATCGTGCGGCTGTCGATCTTCGAGGTCACCTGGAAGGAGATCCGGGTGGGGAAGTTCGCCTTGATGGTGCCGGTGATCACGTCGACCGAGGGCCGCTGCGTGGCCATGATCAGGTGGATGCCCGAGGCCCGCGCCATCTGCGCGAGGCGCTGGATGCAGGCTTCGATCTCCTTGCCCGCGACCATCATCAGGTCGGCCATCTCGTCGACGATCACGACGATATAGGGCATTTTCCGGGGCTCGAATTCCTCGGTCTCGAAGACCGGCTCGCCGGTCTCGTCGTCGAAGCCGGTCTGCACCGTCCGCGAGAACATCTCGCCCTTCTTCTGGGCCTCCTCGACGCGGCCGTTGTAGCCGTCGATGTTGCGCACGCCCATCTTGGACATCTTGCGGTAGCGGTCCTCCATCTCGCCCACGACCCATTTCAGCGCCACAACGGCCTTCTTGGGGTCGGTGACGACGGGGCTCAGGAGGTGCGGGATGCCGTCGTAAACGCTGAGTTCCAGCATCTTCGGGTCGATCATGATCAACCGGCATTCGTCGGGCGTCAGCTTGTAGAGGAGCGACAGGATCATCGTGTTGATCGCCACCGACTTGCCCGAGCCCGTGGTGCCCGCGATCAGGAGGTGCGGCATCTTCGAGAGGTTCGCCACCACCGGGTCGCCGCCGATGTCCTTGCCCAGCGCCAGCGGCAGGCGCTGGTTGCCGTCGCCATAGGCCCGCGAGGACAGGATCTCGCGGAAGGAGACCATCTCGCGGTTGTCGTTCGGAAGCTCGATGCCGATCACCGAGCGGCCCGGCACCGTGGAGACCCGCGCCGAAAGCGCCGACATGGAGCGCGCGATGTCGTCGGCCAGGCCGATCACGCGGCTCGCCTTGAGGCCCGGGGCGGGCTCCAGCTCGTACATGGTGACCACCGGGCCGGGACGGACGCTGACGATCTCGCCTTTGACGCCATAGTCGTCGAGGACGGTCTCGAGCATCCGGGCGTTCTCTTCCAGCGCCTCGTCGGAAAGATGCAGCCGCTCGATCTTGGCAGGGTTGGTCAGAAGCGACAGCGGCGGCAGCTCGAAATCGGCCACGCGGTCCTCGAAGGCGAGGCTCGGCTGGGCCTCGGCGCGGGCGCGCTTGGAGGGCTGCACCGGCTTGCGCGGGCTGTGTTCCACGACCTTCTTGGGCTGGGCCACGGGGACCGCGGGGCGCGCGGGCGCGGCGGGTTGCCGCGCCTCCTCGGCGCCCGCGTCGTAGCCGTAGCCATAGCCGTAATCCTCGCCGTAGCCGTCGTCATCCTCGTCCTCGACTGCGACGAAGCGGTCCTCGGGCAGCGGCTCGGCCTTGGGGATGCCGCGGCTCAGCACGCGGCCCTGCGAAGGCGCGCTGTCCTCGGCGAAGTCCTCGGGCGCATCGTCGCCCGCCTCGCCGCCGTCGCGGGCGGTCAGCGGCGGCTCGGGGCGCAGGCCGACCGGCGCGGGCGCATAGATCAGCGGATCGGGGCGGCGGCCCCGGCCGCGGGTCAGCGGCGTGTCCTCGGGCGCGCGGGCCTCGGGCGCGCGGCGCAGCTTGTTGCGCACCGCGTCGGCGATCTTGGCCTGCACGCGCGAGCCCTCGGGCATCTCGGCGTCGGGGGCCAGGTCGGGCTCGATCAGTTCGGGCTCGAGGTCGTCCGAGCCGCGGCCCGGCATCAGCCGGGCGAGGAAACCCTGGCGCTCGGGTTCGCGAGCGGGGGCCTCGTAGCCCTCGTCACCCTGCGCCGCGCGCGGGGCGCCGAAGGTCGGCTCGGCCCGCACCACGCGCTGGCTGCGGGTCTGGTCCTCGGGCACATCCCAGGCGGCGTCGTCGTCCTCGTCGATCAGCATGTCCTCGCGGGCGGCGCGGCGGGCGGCATGGGCCTCCTGCATGGCGCGCGCGCCCTGCATCGCCCCGGCGGCCCCCCGGCCGAAGAGCTTCAGAAGCGCGGCATAGCCCATGATCAGCCCGATCAGTGCGCTGCGCCCGAGGCGCGAAAGCTCGTCGCGGGTGAAGCCCAGGACGAAGGCCCCGAAGGCCACGATGCCCACGGCAAAGACCACCATGGCCAGCTTCAGCGAGGCCCCGGCGCCCAGCGGCAGGAAGGTCAGCACCGCGCCCATGGCCATGTCGCCGAAAAGTCCGCCCATGCCGAAGCTGTGGGTCCAGTCTGCCCCGGGCGCCTGGCCCGCGGCGAAGATCGACAGAAGCGCAATCCAGATCGGCGCGAAGATCGCCCGCGTCGCGGCGCGCTCTTCGCCCCGGTGCAGGAGCAGCCGCGCGCCCCAGGCGATGAGCACCATGGGAATCGCCCAGGCCCCGCGCCCGACGATCATGTAGAGCGGCGCCGAGATCGCCGCGCCGAAGCGGCCCATCCAGTTCTCGACCGGCGCATCGGTGGCCGCGATCCAGGAGGGATCGTCCGGCGCGTAGGAGCCGATCATCGCGCCCGCCATGAGGCCCAGGACGACCAGCGCGAGACCCACCAGCTCCTTGCCGCGTCGTTCGATCGCCGCCTGCATGTCGCTGTCGAACAGCGGTTCGCGTCCCCGTGCCGGATAAGCCATTCTTGCCTCGCCTTCGTTTCTTCTGATTATCTCGTCACCCGTAGAGACAGGCCCTGAGCCGTTCGAGCCCGTCCCGCATCTCGTCCCGCGGGGCGACCATGGCCACGCGGATGTAGCCCGCCCCCGGATTGCCCGTCGCGGTGTCCCGCGACAGGTAGGCGCCGGGCAGGACCCGCACGCCGGTCTCGCGCCAGAGCTGCCGCGCCGCCGTCTCGCCATCGTCGACCGGCAGCCAGAGGAAGAAGCCCGCCTCGGGCGCGCCCGCGCCCTCGATCCCCTCGAAGACCCGGTCGGCGATCTCGTATTTCTCGGCGTAGAGCCGGCGGTTCTCCTCGACGTGGGCCTCGTCGGCCCAGACCTTCTCGGCCACGCGCTGCAGCGGCAGCGGCAGCGGCGCCCCGGCATAGGCCCGGAGCTGGCGCATCCGGGCGATGGTCTCGGGCCCGCCCGCGACGAAGCCCGAGCGCAGGCCCGGCAGGTTCGACCGCTTGGAGAGCGAATGGAAGACCACCACCCGCTCGGGGTCGGCGCCCATGTCGCGGGCCACCTCGAGCGCGCCGGTCGGCGCCTTGCCGCGGAAGATCTCGGAGTAGCATTCATCCGCGAGGATCTGGAAATCGTGCCGCTCGGCCAGGCCGATCAGCCGCTCCCAATAGGCCCGGTCGGCGACCGCGCCCTGCGGGTTCGCGGGCGAGCAGATATAGGCCAGCGCCACCCGGTCGAGCTGCTCTTCGGGCAGCGCCGCGTAATCCGGCAGATGGCCCGTCGCCTCGGTCGCGGGCACGAAGACCGGCTCCGCCCCGACCGACAGCGCCGCCACCGCGTAGACCTGGTAGAAGGGATTGGGCGTCAGGATCACCGGGCGCTGGCCGTTCTTGCGCTCCGGGCAAAGCGCCATGGCGGCGTTATAGAGCCCCTCGCGCGTGCCGTTCAGCGCCATGATCCGCCGCGCCGGGTCGATGTCGACGCCGTAGCGCCGCCCCAGCCAGTCGTGGATCGCGCCCAGAAGCTCGGGCGTGCCCTCGTTGACCGGGTAGCGGGCGAACTCGCCGACATGCGCCGCCAGCACCTCGCCTACCCAGTCGGGGAAGGCGTGGCGCGGCTCGCCGATGGTCATATGCACGACCGGCCCGCCGGGCGCGTCTGCGTCCAACAGCGCGCGCAGGCGCGGGAACGCATAGGCCGGAAGGTCCGAAAACCGTTCGGGAAACATGCTCTACTGCCTCGTGGTGGCGGGATCGTTGACGCCCCGCTTTGTGACAAAGATACATCGCAGCGCGCCCGATCGTCCAGAATCTTGCCGAAGTCTCAAGGACCTGTGGCAGGAAATCCGCATCGCGCCGGGCGCTTAACCCAGCGCGCGCGCGGCGCTTGCGGCCAGGGAGAGAAGCCTTTCCTCCGCCCATGGCGCGCCCATCAGCGATATCCCCGCCGAGGGCGTGCCCCCCGGCAGGCTCACCGCCGAGAGCCCCATGAGGTTGCCGACCCGGGTGTTGCGCAGCGTCTTGAGGTTTTCCGCGACGTAATAGTCGCCATCCTCCATCAGCCGTGCCGCGTCGGGCGGCAGGTTGGGTGTCGTCGGGCAGAGCACCGCGTCGAAGCCCGCCATGCGCGCGCCCCAGGCTTGGCGGGCCTCCTCGAGCCGCGCCCAGGCGCGCAGGAACTCCGCCGCCGAGACCGCGCGCCCGCCTTCGAATCGCGCCCGGATCGGGTCGAACATCGCCGCCCCCTCGGCCTCGATGGTCTCGCCCCAGAGCGCCCAGGCCTCGCCGGTGTATAGGACGCCCGCGTCGGCCATGGGCCCTTCGATCTCGGGCGCGGCGACGTCACTGATCGTGGCACCCGCCGCCTCGAAGGCGCGCAGCGCGGCGTCATAGGCGCGCGCGATCTCCGGGGCGAGGTCCTCCTCGACCATGGTGGTCAGCCGGGCGAAGCGCCGCCCCTTCAGCGATCCCGCCTGCCCGAGGTCCGGCCCCTTCCGGCCCTCGATGAGCCGCAAGAGCAGCGCCGCATCCGCCACGCTTTTCGTCAGCGGCCCCACGGTGTCGAAGCGCGGCGCCAGCGGCACCACGCCTTCGAGCGAGACCCGCCCGGCGGTGGTCTTCAGCCCCACCAGGTCGTTCCAGGCCGAGGGCACCCTCACCGAGCCGCCGGTGTCGGAGCCGATGGCCGCGGGCGCCAGCCCGAAGGCCACCGAGGCCGCCGCGCCCGAGGAGGACCCGCCCGAGACCGCGCCCGCGTCATTCACGCAGGGCGGCGTCGCGGTCACCGGGTTCAGCCCGAGCCCCGAGAAGGCCAGTTCCGACATATGCGTCTTGCCGAGGCAGACGAGCCCCGCCGCCGTCGCCTCGCGCAGGACCCGCGCGTCCCGGGCCGGCACCCGGCCCTTCAGCATGGCCGAGCCCGCCTCGGTCGCGGTGCCGGCGCTGTCGAAGAGGTCCTTCCAGCTGACCGGCACCCCGTCGAGGGGCGAGCGCCGCCGCCCCATCCGCGCGCGGTCCGCCGCGGCCTGCGCCTCGGCGCGGGCGCGCTCGGGCGTCACCCGGGCATAGATCCTATCGGTCAGCGGATGGGCGGCGATCTTCTCGAGATACGCCTCGGTCAGCGCCACCGGGTCGATCTCGCCTCGCGCGATGCCTGCGCCCAGCGCATGGGCCTCCATCTCGGTCCAGTCACTCATGCCCCGTGTCCTCCCTGCCCTGTGGTCCGGCCGCGACGCTAGCGGCGTGAGGGCGCATGGACAATGCCGCGCCCCGGGGCATATTTCGCGGCATGACACCCGATTGCGACATAGCCATCATCGGCGGCGGCCTGGCCGGGGGCACCCTGGCGCTGGCGCTGGCAGAGGCCGGCTTCTCGGTCTGCCTGCTGGATGCCGCCCCCGAAGCGACTCATCGCGCGGCGGATTTCGACGGCCGCTCCTACGCGCTGGCCCAGGCCTCGAAGCGGCTCCTGGCGAACCTCGGGCTCTGGTCCGAGCTGGCCGAGAGCGCCCAGCCGATGCGCGAGATCAAGGTCACCGACGGCCGCGTCGGCGAGGCCCGCGTGGCGCTGGGGCTTCATTTCGAGGGCGCCGAGCTCGAAGAGGGGCCGATGGGCTACATGGTCGAGGACCGGCACCTGCGCCGCGTGCTCCTGGACCGTCTGGCCGAGCACCCGGGCATCAGCCACCGCCGCGGCACCCGCGTCACCGGCCAGCGCGCTGAAGCGGCCGCCCAGGTGCTGGAGCTGGAGGGTGGCGAAACGCTCACCGCCCGGCTCGCGGTCGGCGCCGATGGACGGACGAGCGGCACCGCCTCCCGCGCCGGGATCTCCCGCACCGGCTGGGACTATCCGCAGACCGCGCTGGTCTGCGCCATCGAGCACGAGCGCCCGCACCAGGGTGTCGCGCATCAGCTCTTCCTGCCCTCGGGGCCGCTGGCGATCCTGCCGCTGACCGGCAACCGCAGTTCGATCGTCTGGAGCGAGCGGCGCGGCTTGGCCGAGCGCATCAATGCCCTGCCCGAGGCCGACTACCTGACAGTCTTGCGCCCGCGCTTCGGCGATTTCCTCGGCGCGGTCTCGCTGGCCGGGGCGCGCTTCACCTATCCGCTGGGGCTCTCGCTCGCACAGGCGCTGACCGCGCCGCGGCTGGCGCTGGTGGGCGATGCTGCCCATGGCGTGCATCCGCTAGCGGGCCAGGGGCTGAACGCGGGGCTGCGCGACGTCGGCGCGCTGGCCCATGTGCTGGAAGAGGCCCGCGCCCGGGGCGAGGACCCCGGCGCGGCGCCGGTGCTTGACCGTTACGCCCGCTGGCGGCGCTTCGACACTGCCTCGCTGGGGCTGGCGACCGATCTCTTCAACCGGCTGTTCTCGAACGACAGCGCGGGGCTCCGGGCGCTGCGCGACCTGGGCATGCGGGCGGTCAACGCCACCCCCGGCCTGCGCCGCGCCGCCATGCGCGAGGCCGCCGGGCTGACCGGTGAGCTGCCGAGGCTGATGGCGCGGGAGGGGCGCTAAGCGGGGGTCTTGGCACCCGTTGCTTCGGTGGCAACTTGAGGGCTTGCGGAAGGCCAAAGCCGAACGGTCCGCGCCGTCGAGGCCGCCAAACAGCGCCGGCCCGCGCCGGGCCCGCGGCCCGCGCAACGCGCCCGCTAGCGGCCCGGCCAACTCACCCCGGCCGCAGCCCGGTTTCCACCAGCATCCCCTGCCGCTTGGCCTCGTAATAATACCCCCGGGAGTACCATTTCACCGCCGTGTCGAAGCTGCCGTCCGACAGGAGCCAGGCCCCGCGCAGGTATTTCACCGAGTAGCGCAGGTTGGTCTCGGCATCGAGCAGGTCCGTGGCCTGCCCCTGGAAGCCCATGCTGCGCGCCGTCGCGGGCAGGATCTGCATCAGCCCGTAATAGGGCCCGTTGCGCGCCCAGGGGCGATGCGTGCTCTCGCGGATCACCACCCGGTGGACCAGCGCGCGCGGCACCTCGTAGCGGTCGGCGTAGCGGTTGATGAGCCGCCGCAGCTCCTCGGTCTCGTTGGGGTGCAGGGGCGGGTTGTAGCCGGTCTCGGCGCCCTCGGCGGCGAAACGCGCGACGGTCTCGTCGCTGGGGGCCGCGCAGGCGGCCAGGCTCAGGCAGATCAGGACGGCCAGCAGGGGTCGGGTCATGGATCGAGGTCCGGATTGTTGCTCCGGCGCGGATCCTGCCTCTCCCGGCCTGATTCGCGCGAGCGCGGGGATCCGCCGTCGGCGGCAGCCCGCGCATGGCTTGCCAAAGCCCGCGGGCCGCGCCAGTTTCCCCGGCATGACCGGCACGCTCCTTTCCCTCGGCCACGGCTATTCCGCCCGCGCGCTCGCGACCCGTCTCCTGCCGCTTGGCTGGCGGGTGATCGGCACCAGCCGCGACCCCGAGAAGCTCTCGGCCCTGGCCGAGACCGGCAGCGAGCCGATCCTCTTCACCCATGAGGCGGTGACCGAGGCGCTGGCCGAGGCCGATCACCTCCTGATGTCCGCCGCCCCGAGTGAGGACGGCGACCCGGCGCTGGCGCTCGCCCGCGACGCCATCGCCGCCCGCGCGCCGAAGCTGCGCTGGGCCGGCTATCTCTCGACCACCGGGGTCTACGGCGACGCCGGCGGCGCCTGGATCGACGAGAGCGCGCCGCTCAAGGCCCACAGCCGGCGCGGCCGCGCTCGGGTCGAGGCCGAGGCCGCCTGGGCCGCGATCCCCGGCCTGCCGCTGCATATCTTCCGCCTCGCGGGCATCTACGGCCCCGGCCGCGGCCCCTTCGCCAAGGTCAAGGCCGGCCGCGCCCAGCGGGTGGTGAAACCCGGCCAGGTCTTCTCTCGCATCCATGTCGAGGACATCGCCCGGGTGCTCGAGGCTTCGATCGCCGCGCCCACCCCCGGCGAGGCCTTCAACCTCTGCGACGACGAGCCCGCGCCGCCGCAGGACGTGATCGCCCATGCCGCCGAGCTCCTGGGCCTGCCGGTGCCGCCCGAGGTGCCCTTCGAGGAGGCCGAGATGAGCCCCATGGCGCGCAGCTTCTACGCCGACAACAAGCGCACCTCCAACGCCAAGGTGAAAGAGGTGCTGGACCTCGAGATGCGCTACCCCACCTACCGAGAAGGCCTCGCCGCTCTCCTCCGCGCCGAGGACTGAAGCGCCGGGCGACGCGCTGCGCGCGGCCACGTCCCAACGGCACCTCAAAGCCCCGGCACGCCCAAGGCGCCCTCCTACCTGCGCAACACCGCGTCCACCTCAACCACCCCGGGCGCACCCCCCACCACCAAGCGCCACCCACCAGCTTCAGCTTGTCCAAATACCTCGGGGGTGAATGCGGGCGGCACGCCCGCAGAGGGGGCAGAGCCCCCTACCCCGGTCCGGGACGCCGCAGGCGGCCCGGACAAACAATCATGTCCGACACTCCCGTCGCTGCCACGCTCGAATAACCGCAAACAAAAAACGCCCCGCCGGGCTGGCGGGGCGTCGGGGGCGCCGGGGAGAGGGCGGCGCCTCCCGGATCACTTGCGCGGATCAGTCGTCGTCGCCGTCGTCACCGTCGTCATCATCGGCGCCGTCGTCGTCACCCCCGTCATCGTCGCCGTCATCGTCATCCGCGTCGTCGTCGTCCGCATCGTCGTCGTCGAAGCCCTCGTCCGCGTCGTCATCCGCTTCCATGTCGTCTTCGTCGTCGTCGAGCGCGGCTTCCGCGGCGCCGAGGACATCGCCGTTCACGCCGGCGTCGGTCTCGGCCTCGAGCCGGGCCTGGGCAGCGGCGCGGGCTTCGGCACGGGTCATCTGGCCGTCGCCGTCGAGGTCGTATTGCGCGAAGGCCGCCGCGCGGTCGGCGCCGAAGCCCTCGGCGAACTCGCTGGCGCTGACGGTGCCGTTGCCGTCGATGTCGAGGTCGGCGAAGGCCATGCCCTGGGCCTGGGCGGCGCCCGCGGCCAGGGTCAGCGTCGCGGCGAGGGCGGTGGATGTCAGTCGCATGTCAAAGCTCCTTTTCCTGCTCTGTGGGCAAATGCCTGTTGGCCCGCGCGGGGCGGCGCAAGGCCGCAGTGCCGAAGGCGTGGGTCTGGGCGCCGCGCCGCGCAGCCGGGCGCGGCGGCTGGGCGGTTCTCCGCCACCCCGCGCGGGGCGGCGTGCCGGGGTGAGGCGCCTGCGCTAGGTTGCGAAGGTTGAATTTAAGGGGGGCGTTTGTGGGGCGCTGCGGGCGGCCCCACGCAATGTGGTGGAGCGGAAACCGGCGAGCCACGCGCACGACTGTCTCTTCGGCTATACGCGGCGGCTTCGGCAAAACGCGATGCAAGCGCCGACACGACGGGCGCGCCCGCGGGGCTGCACCCCCTGCCCAAGTTTTCATCCCCTGCACTGAGCAAAAGCGCCCCACCGCCGCCCCGCCACATCCCGCGATTGACTTACCTTATCATTTCCATCAGGAATATCCTCAGAAGAGGATCCGCCATGCCCTTAGCTTCCCTCCTGGATGCGCCCGCGACCCGCAGCATCACCGACTTGCGCCCGCCCGAGGCGCGGCTCCTGGCGATGTTCCGGCTCTGGCCGCTCGGGCCCGAGGCCCAGACGCTGCTCTGGTCCGAGCTCAGTCACGAGCTGGGTGCCGGCCGCGCACGGGCCTGCCTGTCGGCCTTCAAGACCCTGCAGGCGATCCTGAAACGCGCCGCCTGGGCGCTGCCGGAGATGGCCGAGCCCGAGACCCCGGCGCTGACGCCCGACGAGGACGGGCTCTGCCGCTTCGTCCTCCGCGCGCTCGAGGCCGACCGCGAGGCGGCGCTGGAAGAGGCGATCTTCCTGGTCCGCCCGGATGCGATCCTGCCCCTGACCCTCGCCGCCTCGCGCGTGGCGCTGCCGCTCCTCTGCGTCGAATGCCGCCTTAGGCTCGAAGGCGCGCGCTGCCGGCCGAATTGAGGCTTGGCGAGGCTAAAGAGAGTGGTTCGTAAGCCAGGCGAGGGTGAGCGCGCGGCGCACTGGTCTCCTGGGCTTCGCTCCCCACATTCCATGATTTGACCGGCGTCTCCGTTCTGGGACCGCCATCTACAGCTCCGAAAAGCCCCGCAACGAACAGCTAACCACCACCTAGCCCCCATCCCCTACTTGCGCCCGAATAGCACCGAAGGTGCCGGGCGCGCGCCGGACCGGCCCCTTGGGCCGGCGCTCCTTAGGGTGGCGTGCTTAGCTTGTCGCTAGCCCTGACCTTGTTGAGATAAAGTGCGCAGCTCGGAGTTAGGCAGCGCCGGCCCCCGGTCCGGCGCGCGCCCTCGTTCCTAGATGTAAGGTTCTGCGACAAAGGGCTGCGAGGCTATTCTCTCCGGCCCGAGGTCTGTCTTCCCGGGCATCATCGGCCTTCCGCCGCCTCAAGGCTCCAAAACCTGCACAACCGCCAAACAATACACAAGCCACCGCCCCCCACCTCTCACACCCATACCGCCCCCCCAACCACCCACGCATCTCACACCCCCTCTCCCCACCCCCCCAGATTGCCCTCCCCGCCCCCGCGCGCTATCGGGCGGGGAGCGTCATCTCGGGCAGGAGCGGGCAGCCATGGTTTTCAGCAATCCGATCTCGCGCGCCACCTTCTACGTGGTCGCGGCGGGGGCCTTCTGGGGGTTCTACTGGGTGCCGGTGCGGCGCCTGGAGGAGGCCGGGCTCGCCGGCGCCTGGGGCACGCTGGCGATCGTGGCGATCTCGGCGCTCTGCCTTCTGCCGCAGGCGCTGCGGCGGCGCGGCGTGCTGGCGCGGGCGGACCGGGCGGCGCTGGCCTTCGTGGCGCTCGGCGGAAGCAGCTTCGTGCTTTATTCCGTTGGACTGATCTACGGGCGGGTCGCGGTGATCATCCTGCTGTTCTTCCTCACCCCGGTCTGGTCGACGCTGATCGGGCGGCTGGTCATGGGCTGGCCGACGCCGGGGCTCCGGCTCGCGGCCATCGCGGCGGGGCTCGCGGGGCTGGCGCTGATGCTCGGGGCCGAGGGCGACCTGCCGCTGCCCCGGGGCTTGGGCGAATGGATGGCGCTCCTCTCGGGTCTTCTCTGGGCCGTGGCGACGGTCGGCATGCGGGTGCGCCCGGCGGTGCCGCCGATCGAGGCCTCCTTCGTCTTCTCCTGCGGGGCGGTCCTCGCCGCGGCGGCCTTGGCGCCGCTTCTCGCCGCGCCGCCGGCGCTCGAGAGCCTCACCGAAGCCCTGCCCGCCTTCGGCTGGGCGGTCGCGGCGGGCGCCATTTGGTGGGCGCTCTGCATGACCGCGCTGATGTGGGCGACGGTGCGGCTCGATCCGCCCAGGGTCGGGATCCTCCTGATGATCGAGGTGCTGGTCGGCACCGCCTCGGCGGCCTGGCTCGCGGGCGAGGTGCCGGCGCCGCTGGAACTCGCGGGCGGCGGGCTGGTGCTCCTGGCCGGGGTGCTCGAGGTCTGGCCGGTGCGCCGGACGGCGCGGGCATAAAAACGCCCCGGTGCCACAGGGCAACCGGGGCCAGTCGGCCTTGGAACAGGCTTCGGGACAAGACTACCAGTCGGTCGGACCCTTCTCGGCGAACTCATGCACGAGGAAGTCGATGAAGGCCCGGACCTTGGGCTGGGTGAACCGGCCCGGCGGATAGACGGCGTAGATGCCCTGGGTCTCCTGCGGCAGATCGGGGATCGCATCCTCGACCAGGCCGCTGGCCATGGCATCGGAGTAAAGGAAGGACGGCAGATAGGCGATGCCGAGGCCCGCGATGCAGGCGTTCAGAAGCGACTGCCCGTCGTTGACCGAAAGCCAGCCCGCGGTGCGCACCTGGCGCTTCTCGCCCGAAGGCGCGGTGACCTTCCAGACATTGCCCGAGGACTGGTTGGAGTAATGCAGAAGCTTGTGCTCGTTCAGATCGTCGATGCGATCCGGGCGGCCGAACTTCTCGAAATAGGAGGGCGCGGCGATCATCCGCTTGGTGCATTCGGCAAGCTTGCGGGCGCGCAGCGTCGAATCCTCGAGCTCCCCGATCCGCACCGCCATGTCGAAGCCCTCCGAGATCAGCTCCACGTAGCGGTTGTTCAGCACCATGTTCACGGTGATGTCGGGAAATTCCGCCAGGAACCGGCCGAGGATCGGCGAGAGGTGATTCACCCCGAAGTCCGTCGCCACCGAGATCCGCAGCAGCCCCGAGGGCGCCGACTGCATGGAGGTCACCAGCGCGTCGGCCTCTCCGGCGTCGTTCAGCACCCGGCGGGCGCGGTCGTAATAGGCCAGGCCGATCTCGGTCGGGCTGACCCGCCGCGTGGTGCGGTTCAGGAGCCGCGCGCCGAGCCGCGCCTCGAGCGAGGAGACATGCTTGGAGACGGCGGACTTGGAAATCCCCATCTTCTTGGCGGCATCCGTGAACCCGCCCTGATCCACCACGGTGGCGAATGCTTCCATTTCGGTGAGCCGATCCATGGAGCGCTCCTTCGCATCTTCGCAACTTTTGTCTTGGCCAAGGTATCGCGGCGAAGTTGGGCACAATCGCGGCGTGGGGCAGACAATTGGAAGGTATTTGAAGGCTCTGTTTGAGACTTGGAAACAGGCGAAGCTGTCGACAGAGGGGCATTCGCGCTACAGTCCAAGTGGTGCCCAGGGCACTGAAATCGGGAGGATTCGCTATGTTTGCACGGACCACTTTCGCCGCCTGTCTCGCGCTTGGGACGCTTGCCGCCCCGGCCATCGCGCAGGAGGCCACGCCCGCCCCGGATGCGGCGCGGGTCTATTTCATCGGGCTTGAGGACGGCGCCAGCGTGAGCAGCCCCCTGACCCTGCGCTTCGGGCTCGAAGGCATGGGTGTCGCCCCCGCCGGCACCGAGCGCGAGGCCACCGGCCACCACCACGTGCTGATCAACCGTGCGCCCTTCGGCGAGGCCGAGGGCGACGAGGAGGCCATGGGCAACGGGCTGCCCTCGGACGACAACCACCGCCATTTCGGCGGCGGGCAGACGCAGGTGACGCTGGACCTGGAGCCCGGCACCCACACGCTGCAGCTTATCTTGGGAGATGCCAATCACCGCCCGCATGATCCGATCGTGGCCTCCGACCATATCAGCGTGACGGTAGAGTGATCAGAGGCGCCGGGGCGGGGTCAGTTGCCCTGCCCCGGCGCCAAGGGCTTTCAGGCCGCGCGGCGGCTGTGGGTGCCTTCCTCGACCTCCTCGACGATCTTGGCCACGAAGGCCTCGAGGTCGCCGGGGTTGCGGCTGGTCACGATGCCCTGGTCGGCCACCGCGGTCTCATCGACCCAGTGCGCGCCGGCGTTCACCACGTCGGTCTTCACCGACGGATACGAGGTCGCCTTGCGGTCCTTGAGGATACCCGCCTCGATCAGCACCCAGGGGGCATGGCAGATCGCGGCGATGGTCTTGCCGGACTGGTGGAAGGCGCGCACGGTCTCGATCACCCGCTCGTCGACGCGCAGGAGGTCGGGGTTGATCTGCCCGCCGGGCAGCACCAGCGCGTCGTAATCGCTTGCGTCCACCGCGTTCAGCCCGGTGTCGACCGGCACGGTGCGGCCCCAGTCGTCGCCGTCCCAGCCCTTGATCTCCTTGCCGTCGAGGCTGGCCACATGCAGCACCGCGCCATGCTCGCGCAGGCGGTCGCGCGGCACCTCCAGCTCGGATTGCTCGAAACCATGGGTGGCAATCAGCAGGATCTTCGCGTCG
Source organism: Roseivivax sp. (assembly GCF_054552075.1). Lineage (NCBI taxonomy): Bacteria > Pseudomonadati > Pseudomonadota > Alphaproteobacteria > Rhodobacterales > Roseobacteraceae > Roseivivax > Roseivivax sp. Next base: position 146,283 of record NZ_JBTOLZ010000007.1, on the reverse strand, counting down.
GAAATCTTGGGCATGACAGGTCTCCTTCGGGTCTATTGAGCTTGCATGGGGGGCGTGCCCGCCGTTCCGGGGCAAAACGCCTGCCCCCGGCCCACGTTCCTGCGCCGCGGGGTTTCGCGCCGGTGCCTTTCGTCGCGGCCCCGCGCCCACTTGACGGCGGACCACGCGCAGGCGACACCGCGCGCCATGGCCGATCTTTTTGCCTTCACCGACGGAGCCTGCTCCGGAAATCCCGGCCCCGGCGGCTGGGGCGCGCTGCTCCAGGCGAAGGAGGGCGAAAGCGTCGTGAAGGAGCGCGAGCTCTCGGGCGGCGAGGCCGCGACCACCAACAACCGGATGGAGCTGCTGGCCGCGATCAACGCGCTGGAAAGCCTCGCGCGGCCCTCGAAGATCACCGTGGTCACCGACAGCGCCTACGTGAAGAACGGCGTCACCGGCTGGATCCACGGCTGGAAGCGCAACGGCTGGAAGACCGCCTCGAAGAAGCCGGTGAAAAACGCCGAGCTCTGGCAGCGGCTCGACGCCGCGCAGGGCCGCCACCAGGTCACCTGGGAATGGGTGAAGGGCCATGCCGGCCACCCCGAGAACGAACGCGCCGACCAGCTCGCGCGGGACGGCATGGCGCCCTTCAAGCCGCGCGGCAAATGACCCTCTTCACGCTGCTCGACTATGCCGCCGTGCTGGTCTTCGCGGCCACCGGCGCGCTGACGGCGAGCCGCGCGCAGCTCGACGTGGTAGGCTTCGTCTTCCTCGGCGCGCTGACCGGGCTGGGCGGCGGCACGGTGCGCGACCTGCTTCTGGACCGGAACCCGGTGTTCTGGATCGCCGATCCCTTCTACCTCGCGGTGGCGAGCCTGGCGGCGCTGGTGGTCTTCGTGACCGCGCATCGGCTCGAGAACCGGCTGGCGACGCTGCGCTGGCTCGACGCGGCGGCGCTCTCGGTCGCGGCGGCGGCGGGCTCGGGCATCGCGCTCGAGGCCGGGCAGCCGGCACCGATCGTGGTGGTCATGGGCATGGCGACGGGCTGCCTGGGCGGGCTGATGCGCGACGTGGTGGCCAATGACGTGCCGGTGGTGCTGAGCCAGGGCGAGCTTTACGTGACCTGCGCCCTGGCGGGCTCTCTGGCGACGCTGCTCGGCGCCTGGCTGGGGCTTGGTGACGGGCTGGCGGCGCTGGCCTGCGCCGCGGTGACCTTCACCCTGCGCGCGGGCACGCTGGCGCGGGGCTGGCGGCTGCCGACCTACAAGGCCCGCCCGCCGCGGAACCGCTAGGGACCGCGCGCCGCTTACGGCTTGGTCAGAAGGGCCATGTAGAAGCCGTCCATCCCGCCCCACTCGGGCCAGAGATCCGGGCGCAGCCGCAGGCCGCCCTCGGGGCTGCGCCAATCCTCGGCGATCCAGGCCGCCTCGAGCGGCACGACCGTCAGGCCGGGATGACGCTCCAGCGCCTCCTCGACCTGCACCTCGCCTTCGTCGGGGATCAGCGAGCAGGTGCAGAACATCAGCCGCCCGCCGGGCTTCAGGAGCGTCAGCGCGCGGTCGATCATCGCGGCCTGCAGGGCGATCAGCTCGGAGATCCCCGCGCCGTCCTTGGCATAGGGCAGGTCCGGGTGGCGGCGGATGGTGCCGGTCGCCGAACAGGGCGCATCGAGAAGCACGGCGTCATAGCTGCCCTCATGGGTCAGCGCGTCGCCGGTCACGACCTCGGCCGAGAGCCCGACCCGCTCCAGGTTCTCCGAGACCCGCGCCAGCCGCGCCTCGGAGAGATCAAGCGCCGTGACCTTTGCCCCCGCGGCCGCCAGCTGCAGCGTCTTGCCGCCCGGGGCGGCGCACATGTCGAGGACCGTCTGACCCGCCAGCTCACCCAGGAGCCGCGCGGGCAGCGCCGCGGCGGCGTCCTGCACCCACCAGTCGCCCGCCTCGAACCCCGGCAGCGTCGAGACCTGCCCGCGTGCCGTGAGCCGCAGCGAGCCGGTGGGCAGAGGTTCGGCGACCAGCGCCTCGGCCAGCGACGCAGCCTTGGCGGGGTCCTTCGGCGTCAGGTCGAGCGGCGCGCCCGCGGCATGGGCGGCCTCGAAACTGCGCACCGCCTCGCGGCCCCAGGCCTCGAGCAGCGGGCCGCGCAGCCAGTCGGGCAGCCGCGAGACCGGCAGTTCATCCCAGGCCCCTGGCGCCGCGCCCGCCACCTTGCGCAGGACGGCGTTCACGAGCCCCTTCATCGCGCGGGTGCGCTTGTGGCCATCGGCGATGTCGGCGGCGGAAGAGACGACGCCATGCGCCGCGCCGCCCAGCGCCAGCTCCACCGCGCCTTGCCGCAGGATATTGCGCACCCGCAGGGGCGGCGCCTTGCGCAGATGCGGCTGCAGGAGCCGGTCCGCCCGGTCGAGATGCCGCAGCGTCTCGGTCGCCAGCCGCTGGGCCGCCGCGCGGTCCTCGGGCGCGAGCCGGCGCAGCGCCGGCGCGGCCAGAAGCTCGCTCATCAGCCGGCCTTCGCCCAACACCCCGTCCAGAAGATCCACGCCCGCGCGCCGTGCCTGATCCATCTTGCCTGCCTTGTTCCTCTGCGTCGCGGCGATATATCAGGGGCAGACGACCGGAGGAACCGCCGATGCGCGACGACAATGCCGATCTGCCCGAACCCGCCCGCCGGGCGCTTGCCGAGGCCGAAGAGCGCCGCCGCAAGGCCGAGGAGGCCGAGGCCGCCAACCCCCGGCCGGTGGAACTGGGCGGCCGCAAGGGGCTGGAGCCCGTGCGCTACGGCGACTGGGAGAAGAAGGGACTGGCGATCGACTTCTGAAGGAGTCGGTGGTGGCTACGTGCGCTCAGCCGTCACGGCGCGGGCGCGCGGCCTGTCAGCAATACTTACCTAGAACCAGGTGAACCGAAGGGCTCAATCGCGTCTCAACGCGCCTAACGCGGCTCTCAACTCAGTGCGAGAGGCCCGGGCCTCAGTCCAAACCGGCGCCCCACGGCCCCCCGTAAAGCTCACTTCAGCGTAAATCCTTCCGACCGGCCCGCGCCGCGGTCGGCGGTGAAGGTGATGCGGTTGGCGTCCAGCTCGACCAGCTGGCAGTTGTAGCCCAGGTCGTCACCGCCCCAGTTCAAGTCGCGGCAGAAGAAGCCGTCCTGCCAGGTCCAGTTGCCGGTCACGTCCCAGGCCGCGCCATTGCCGGCGATGCCGCCGTTCGACAGGACCTGCAGGTTGACCAGCGGACGCACCAGCCGCTTGCCCTCCACGGCCGAGAGGAACTCGGCCCGGGTGTCGACCCGTTCGGCGGCCGCGGCAGCGGGCAGCATCAGGGCCAGGATCAAGCTCGGGATCAGGGAAAAGCGCATGTCGGATCTCCTCGGTCTTGCGGGAACTACGCGGACCGAGGCGGATCGGTTTCATTTTTTTGCGCTCATGGCGGGCTATGACAAGGTTGTGACCGACCCGGGGCCTCTGCCCCGGAGCCAGCCCGCAGGCCCCTACTTCAGCCCCAGCACGTCGATCATGTCGTAGAAGCCCGGCGCCTGCCCGACGCCCCAGCGCGCCGCCTTGAGCGCGCCGCGCGCGAAGAGCGCCCGGTCCGAGGCGACATGGCGCAGGACGATGCGCTCGCCCGGGCCCGCGAAGACCACGTCGTGCTCGCCCACGATGTCGCCGCCGCGAATCGCCGTGAAGCCGATGTCGCCGCGCTTTCGGGCGCCGGTGATGCCGTCGCGGCCCCGGTCGGCCACGTCGCCCAGCGCCACGCCGCGCCCCTCGGCGGCGGCCTCGCCCAGCATCAGCGCCGTGCCCGAGGGCGCGTCGACCTTGCGGCTGTGGTGGGCCTCGACGACCTCGATGTCGAAGTCCGCGTCGAGCGCCTCGGCGACCTTGCGGGTCAGCAGGGTCAGCAGGTTCACCCCGAGCGACATGTTGCCCGCGCGCACCTGCACCGCGCCTTCGGAGGCGGTGGCGAGCTCGTCCAGCTCCTCGTCGGAAAAGCCGGTGGTGCCGATCACATGCACCATGCCCCGCGCCGCGGCGAGCCGGCCGAAGGCGATGGTGGCCGCGGGCGCGGTGAAGTCGATCACCGCATGGGCCTCGGCAAAGGCGGCCTCGGCGTCGTCGGTGACCAGAAGGCCGATGTCGGCCCCGCCCATGGCGGCGCCCAGGTCGCGCCCGACCCAGTCGTGACCGCTGCGCTCGACCGCGCCCGACAGCTCGAGCCCCTCGGCCTCGGCCAGGGCCCGGACCAGCATCTGCCCCATCCGGCCCGACACGCCGGTGACCACAACGCGGGTTGTCTCGCTCATGACTGCTGCCTCTCCTTCGCTCTGCCGCCCCTTTACCGCGCGCCGGGCGGCTTGGCAAAGCCGGGACGAAGGCGTATCTGCGCCTCATGGCCAAGAACCGCTTCAACGATGGACCCGGACCCAGCCAGCGCCAGCTGCGCGTGGGCGAACTTGTGCGCCGCGCGCTCTCGGACGTGCTGATGCGCGGCGATCTGCACGACCCCGATCTGGCGGGCATGTCGATCACCGTGGGCGAGGTGCGGGTCTCTCCCGACCTCAAGGTCGCCACCGCCTATGTCGTGCCGCTCGGCGGACGCGGGCAGGACACGCTGGTCAAGCTGCTGGCGCGCAACGCCGGAGAGCTGCGCAAGCTGGTGGCCAAGAACGTGAAGCTGAAGTTCGCGCCCGAGCTGCGCTTCCGGCTCGACGAGACCTTCGACAAGCTCGACGAGACCCGGCGGCTCTTCAACCAGGACGACGTGCGCCGCGACCTGGACGACTGACGCGATGCGCTGGCCCGGCCTTCTGTTCCCGCTGATCTTCGGCGCCCTTCCGGCGGCGGCCGAAGAGGCCGTCGACTGCCGCGAGTTCGTCTTCGAGAACACGCCCTACACGCTCTGCCGGGTCGATGCCGCGGCGCAGGACCTGCGGCTTTTTCTCTATGCCGAGGACGGCAAGCCCTACGCCCAGTTCGGCCGGCTCGACCAGGCGCTTGGCGCCGAGGAGGGGCGGCTGGCCTTCGCGATGAACGGCGGCATGTATCACCCCGACCGCGCCCCGGTTGGCCATTACATCGAAGAGGGCGAGGAGCTGCAGCGGCTCATCACCTCCGAGGGGCCGGGCAACTTCGGGCTGCTGCCGAACGGCGTCTTCTGCATCCGCGAGGACCGCGCCGAGGTCATCGAGACCTCGCGCTATGAGGCCGAGGCGCCCGAATGCCGCTTCGCCACCCAGTCCGGCCCGATGCTGGTGATCGACGGCGAGCTGCACCCCCGCTTCCTGCCCGACAGCGACAGCCGCTACATCCGCAACGGCGTCGGCAGCAGCGCCGACGGGCGCGAGGTGATCTTCGCGATCTCCAAGCGGCCGGTCACCTTCCACGAGTTCGGGCGGCTCTACCGCGACGGGCTCGGCATCGACCAGGCGCTGTTTCTCGACGGCAATATCTCGCGGCTCTACGCCCCGGCGCTGAACCGCGCCGACATCGGCCGGCCGATGGGCCCGATCCTGGGCGTGGTGGTGCCCAAGACCCCCTGAGGGGCCCCGAACTTGCGCTTCCCCCCGCCCCGGCCTAGGTCTCTGGCCAGGTTGCGACCCCGAGGAGAGCCCATGCCGCATGACCTGTCCCGCCTGACCGAGGCGCTGATCGACGCCGCCCGCAAAGCCGGCGCGGAAAGCGCCGATGCCATGGCGGTGGATGGCACCTCGATCAGCGCCGATGTGCGCGGCGGTGCGCTGGAACAGGCCGAACGCTCCGAGGCGGTGGAGATCGGCCTCCGGGTGCTTCTGGGCCGGCGCTCGGCGACGGTCTCGGCCTCGGACACCCGCCCCGAGACCTTGGCCGAGATGGCCGACCGCGCCGTCGCCATGGCCCGCGAGGCGCCCGAGGACCCTTACATCGGCCTGGCCGATCCCGATCAGCTCGCGCGGGACCTCGACGTCTCGGCGCTGGAGCTCTGCGATCCCGCCGCCGAACCCGATCCCGCCGCGCTGGAAGAGGACGCCCGCCGCGCCGAGGCCGCGGCCTTGGCCGTCGAGGGCGTGACCCGGATCGACGCCGCCTCGGCGGGCTACGGGGCGACCCGGGTGCACCTGGCGGCCTCGAACGGGTTCTCGGGCGGTTACGCGCGCAGCCAGCGGTCGACCTCCTGCGTCGCCATCGCCGGCGAAGGCACCGGCATGGAACGCGACTACGACGGCGATTCGCGGGTCTTCCAGTCCGACCTGCGCAGCCCCGAGGAGATCGGCCGCCGCGCCGGGGAGCGCACCGTCGAACGCATGAACCCGCGCCGCCCGAAGACCGGCGCCTACCCGGTGCTCTTCGACGAGCGCATCGCCGCCTCGCTGATCGGGCACCTCTTGCAGGCGACCTCGGGCCAGGCGGTGTCGCGCGGGGCCTCCTGGCTGCGCGACGCGCTGGGGCGCGAGGTGCTGCCGCGCGATCTGTCGCTGATCGAGGATCCGCACCGCCCCCGCGCCATGGGCTCGCGGCGCTTCGACGCCGAAGGGCTGCCGACCCGCCGCCGCGCCGTTGTCGAAGGGGGCGTGCTGCAAAGTTACACGCTGGACCTGGCCTGCGCGCGCAAGCTCGAGCTGGAGCCCACCGCCAATGCCGCGCGGTCGGTCGCCTCGGGGCCCGGGCCGGCCGCCTGGAACGTGGCGCTGACCCAGGGCGCGTCCTCGCGCGCGGATCTGATCGCCGAGATGGGCACCGGGCTGATCGTCACCTCGATGATCGGCGCGACGATCAATCCCAACACCGGGGATTATTCCCGCGGCGCCTCGGGCCTCTGGGTCGAGAACGGCGAGGTCGTCTACCCGGTCTCGGGCGTGACCGTGGCCGGCAGCCTGCCCGAGATGCTGCGCAGCTTGCGCCCCGCCAATGACGCGCGCCCCTGGCTCAGCCGGGTGGTGCCCTCGCTCCTGGTCGAAGGGCTGACCCTTGCCGGAGAGTGATCTTGCGCTGCTCACCCGCGCCGCCCAGGCCGCGGCCGAGGTCGCCACGACCTTCATCGGCGGGCCGCTCGGCACCGAGGAGAAGCCCGACGGCCAGGGCCCGGTGACCGCCGCCGACCTGGCGGTGAACGAGATCCTCGAGGACACCCTGCGCACCGCGCGGCCGAGCTATGGCTGGCTGTCCGAGGAAAGCCCGCACGACCCGCTGCGGCTGACCTCGCCCGCGACCTTCATCATCGACCCGATCGACGGCACGCGCAGTTTCATCGACGGCTCGGACACCTGGGCGCATTCGCTGGCGGTGGCCGAGGCCGGGCGGATCACCGCGGCGGTGGTCTACCTGCCGATGCGCGACAAGCTTTATACCGCCGAGGTGGCGGGCGGGGCGCGGCTGAACGGCGCCCCGATCCGCGCCTCGGGCCGGGCCGAGATCGCCGGCGCGCAGGTGCTCGCGACCAAGCCCAACGTCGATCCGAAGCATTGGCCCGGCGGGGTGCCGCCTTTCCACCGCGCGCATCGGCCCTCGCTGGCCTATCGGCTCTGCCTGGTGGCGGATGCCTCCTTCGACGCCATGCTGACCTTCCGCGACGCCTGGGAATGGGACGTGGCGGCGGGCACGCTGATCGTCGCCGAGGCCGGGGGGCAGGTCTCCGACCGACAGGGTCAGTCGCTGCGGTTCAACCGCCCCGACGCGCTCCTGCCCGGGATCGTCGCCGCGCCGCCGCCGCTCTGGCAGGGCACCATGGCCGCGCTGGGGATGCCGGCGGGGTGAGGGGTGGTGGGGGGTGGCTGCCGTCGAACCGCTTTGCACACCTCCTCCCGAAAAGGCGGCGCCGCTATCCCCCGCAGCTCGCCCCCTCCCGGAGAGAAGGCGCCGGGGATCACGCCCGCCTCTCAGCCCTCCCCAACAGAGGGCGCGCGCCGGTCCGGGGGCCGGCGCTGCTGACCTTTGGGCTACGCGCTTTATGGCAGCAAGGTCAGGACTGGCTGTGAGCTTTGCACGCCATCCCAAGGAGCGCCGGCCCAAGGGGCCGGTCCGGCGCGCGCCCGGCACCTGCGGTGCTATTCGGGCGCAAGGGGGGCGTTGTTCATGTCAGGGCGATGGAATTGCGGGCCCGGGAGCATCGCCAGAGCCCAGCAATGGCGACGCACGCTGCAGACGGCTTCGGAAACCACGACACCTATCGGCATCGCTTACCGCTCCAACCCTTCCCCCTCTCAACCCCGCGCACCAGAGGGCGCGCGCCGGTCCGGGGGCCGGCGCTACTGACCTCTGGGCTACGCGCTTTATGGCAGCAAGGTCAGGACACGCTGTGAGCTAGGCACGCCGCTCGTAGGAGCGCCGGCCCATCGGGCCGGTCCGGCGCGCGCCCGGCACCTTCGGTGCTGTTCGGGCGCAAGAAGGGCGCGGGGTGGTTGGGGTGGTGCGAGAGATCAGACGGGCGGGTCGGCGCTCCAAGACCACCCGCCAGACCACTACGACCCTACCACGACACCTCCTCACACCGCCCTCCCCGCACACCCCGCCAACCCAACCTCCACCACCCCCATCCCCCCGCACGCCTTGCCTTTCCACGCGGGCCTGTCCTAATCGGGCGCAGCGTCACCCCGGCCCAACCCCTCGGCAAAGGAGCCTCACGCCCCATGCAACGCCTTCACCTGGTCTTCGGCGGCGAGCTCGTCGATCCGCAGAAAACCCAGTTCCGCAATGTCGACGACATCCATGTCGTGGGCATCTTCCCCGATTACGCCACCGCCTATGACGCCTGGAAGCGCGAGGCGCAGCGCACCGTGGACAACGCCCATATGCGCTATTTCATCGCCCATCTGCATCGCCTCCGCGACGAGGAGCGCGAGGTCTCCCCGACCGAGGAGCTGGGCTGAGGCCCGAGGCCCGCGCATGTCCCGCCGCCCCTTCTCCCTCTCGGCCTACCTGGCGCTGGTCCGGCCCGCCGAGCCGCGCCCCGGCAGCGGCCCGGAGAGCGCGGGCACAGGTGCGGGCGCGCCCCCGGGCGCACGGCCCCCGGGGCGGATCCTCTGGCTGCACGCGGCCAGCCGCGAGGACCGCCCGGCGCTGGCCGCGCTGGCGCCGCGGCTTCTCCAGCAGATGCCCGAGCTGAACATCCTCAGGACCGGCGCCTGGGATGGCGAGGAGACCGCCCCCCTGCCCGAGGACAGCCTGCCCCAGGCCCGCGCCTTCCTGACCCATTGGCGGCCCGACCTGATGGTCTGGGCGGGCCACGCCCTGCGGCCCGCGCTCATGGAGGCGGTCCATCACGCCCGGCTGCCGGCGATCCTCGTCAACGCCGAGGACGCGCCTTTCACCACGCCCGCGCCGCGCTGGCTGCCCGATGCGGCCCCCGCCGCGCTGGCGCGCTTCTCGGACATCTTCTGCGCCACCCGCGAGGCCGAGCGGCGGGTGCGCCGGCTTGCCCTGCCCGGCCCCCGGATCGAGCGCAGCGGCGCGCTCAGCGCCGCGCCGCCGCCGCTCGACTGCGCGCCCGAGAGCCATGAAGAGGTCGCCACGGCCCTCGGCGGCCGCCCGGTCTGGCTGGCCGCCCGGGCCCGCGCCGACGAGATGCGGCGGATCTTCGACGCCCATGTCTCGGCCTCGCGGCTGGCCCACCGGCTCCTCCTGGTGGTCGTGCCCGAGCGCCCCGAGGACGCCGAGGCCGCCCGCGCCGCCGCCGAGGCCACGGGCCTGCGCGCCGCGCGCTGGGAGGCCGGAGAGATGCCCGACGACATGACCCAGATCCTGCTGGTCGAGGGCACCGAGGAGCTGGGCCTCTGGTATCGGGTCGCGCCCCTGGCCTTCCTCGGCGGCTCGCTGGCGCCGCGCCACGGCGGCACCGACCCGCTCGAGGCCGCGGCTCTGGGCTCGGCGATCCTTTACGGGCCAAACGTCGGGCGCCACCTCGGCACCTATTCTCGGCTGGTCGAGGCGGGCGCCGCGCGAATCGTGCGCGACGCGCATTCGCTGGCCTCGGCGGTCTCGCATCTGATCGCCCCGGACCGCGCCGCCGCCATGGCCCATGCGGGCTGGGACGTGGTCACCTCGGGCGCCAAGACCGAGGACCGGATCGTCGCCCGCATCGCCGAGCTTCTCGACGACCGCCCGCCCGAGGAAGGAGAGCCCTGATGCGCGCGCCCCTTTTCTGGGACAACCCGCCCGCCACCCCGGGCCTCCGGGCCCGCGCGCTGGCGCCGCTCGGGGCGCTGACCGCCTGGGCCACGGCGCGCCGCGTCGCGCTGCCCGGGCTGCGCCTGCCGGTGCCGGTGATCTGCGTCGGCAACCTCAGCGCCGGGGGCACCGGCAAGACGCCGACGGTCATGGAGCTGATCCAGCGGCTGACCAGCCGGGGCGTGACCCCGCATGTGGTCTCGCGCGGGTATGGCGGCAGCGAGGCCGGGCCCCTGCGCGTCGATCCGGCCCGCCACAGCGCCCGCGAGGTGGGCGACGAGCCGCTCCTGCTGGCGGCCTTCGGGCCGGTCTGGGTGGCGCGCGACCGCGCGGAGGGCGCCAGGGCCGCGGTCGCTGAGGGCGCCGGGGTGATCCTTCTGGATGACGGCTTCCAGAACCCCGCGCTGGAAAAAGACCTCTCGATCGTGGTGGCCGATGCGGCGCAGGGCTTCGGCAACGGGCGCTGCCTGCCCGCGGGGCCGCTGCGCGAGCCTGTCGAGACGGGGCTGGCCCGGGCGGACCTCCTGCTCACCATCGGCGGGCCCGAGGCGCAGGCGGGCTTCGACGCGACCTGGGGGCAGAGCGCCCCTCTGCCGCGGCTCCGGGGCGCGCTGGCGCCGCTCAAAACCGGCATGCCCTGGGAAGGTCTGCCGGCGCTGGCCTTCGCCGGCATCGGCTACCCGGAGAAATTCTTCCGCACCCTGCGCGGCCTCGGTGTCGATCTTTTGCGCGCCGAGGCGCTCGAGGATCACCAGCCGCTGACGCCCGCGCTCATGGCCCGGCTCGAGGCCGAGGCCCGCGCCCAGGGCGCGCAGCTCGTCACCACCGAGAAGGACGCCGTGCGGCTGCCGCAGGACTTCCGAATGAAGGTGCTGACCCTGCCGGTGCGGTTGGAGCTGACCGAGGACGCCCCCCTCGAGGCCGCGCTCGACGCGCTGTTCTGATCACTCGGCGGCGAGCCCCGGGGCCTCCTCGGCGCGAATCGTCGCGATCTCGGCGATGACCCCGCGCAGGAGCTTGCGGAAGGCGTGGAAATTCGCGCTCGGTCGGATCGCGCGTTCGTCCATGTAGACGGCGCGGTCGATCTCGATCTGCACCGCGTGCTGGCCGCGCGCGGGCCGGCCGTAGTGCTGGGTGCTATAGGCCCCGGCGAAGGGCGTGTTTCGGGCCACGACCAGGCCCGCGTGGGAAAAGGCCGCCTCGATCCGGTCGACGATGTCGCCATCGGCCGAGGCGCCGAAGCGGTCGCCGATCACGATCTCGGGACGCACCCCGCTCGAGCGCGCCGCCCCGTCGGCGGCCTCGTGCGGCATGGAGTGGCAATCGACGAGAATCGCCGCGCCGAAGCCCGCCTGCGCCTCGTCGAGCAGGGCCTGGAGCTGGGCGTGATAGGGCCGCCAGTAACCCGCGATGCGGCGGTCGGCCTCGGCCATGGGCAGCTTGCCGCGGTAGATCGCGCGGCCATTGGCCACCACGCGCGGCACCACGCCGAGCCCCGAGGCGACCCGTGGGTTGTGGCCGATCCGCCGCACCCCTTCGATCAGCGCGGGGTCAAGCTCGTCTGGCGCGCGGTTGAGATCGACGAAGGCGCGCGGCGCCCCGGCCTTGAGGAAGGGCGCGCCGTAATCGGGCGCCCCGTCGAAGAGCCGGTCGACATAGGCGTCCTCGGAGGAGCGGATGGCGTGTTCGTCCAGCACGGTATGGCGCAGGAAGGACCAGGGATAGTCGCGCGCCGAATGCGGCGAGGCAAAGACCACGCAGGATGTCAGCGCCTCGGGGCGGTATAACTGGAAGGCCGATTTCGGCATCTCTGCTCCTCGCGGTCAGGCTTAAGATAGACCGAATTTTTCTAGGTCCAAAAGCCCTTGATCTCCGCTCCGACTCCTTTTAAAGACCCGTCCACCGGCGCGGGGCCATCCGCGCCCCTTTCGTTTAAGGGGCACGTTTCCGATGGCGCGGGGTCGGTAAGGGCGGTTAGCTCAGCGGTAGAGCACTACGTTGACATCGTAGGGGTCACTGGTTCGAACCCAGTACCGCCCACCATGGAATTTACCGCCCCCGGCGCAGGTGCCAGGGGTGCAACGCAACCCCAAGGCGCGCCTGGCGCCGCGACAAGAGGAGAAGACCGATGAAGGTTCGGAATTCGCTTCGCTCGCTCAAGTCCCGCCATCGCGACTGCCGCGTTGTGCGCCGGAAGGGCCGAGTCTACGTGATCAACAAGACCCAGCGTCGTTTCAAGGCCCGCCAGGGCTGATCCGACCGGATCTTGCGAGTTGAGAAAGCCGTGCCCCGCCGGGCGCGGCTTTTTCTTTTGGCGGTGGTGGGATTTTGAGGGCGTTGGTTGTTGGCACGAGCCGCGGGAGCAGCAACTGCCACCGCCACACTTCCCACGACTCACGCCCCCACTTGCGCCCGAATAGCATCGAAGATTCCGGGCGCGCGCCGGACCGGCCCGATGGGCCGGCGCTCCTTTGAGTGGCGTGCTCAGCTATCCCCTAGTCCTGACCTTGTCGGGATAAAGCGCTTCGCTCGACCCTCGGCAGCGCCGGCCCCCGGTCCGTCGCGCGCCCTCTGTCGCGACAGGCCACGGGCCGGGTGGTCGTCGGGCCCCAATGCGCCGAGCTACACACCCGACGCACCCAGCCGCTCCGCTAAGTGACGGCGCCTCCCGGCGCCGCCCCTCACCGCGGCAGGATCGAATCCGCCAGGAGCCGCACCACCGTCGGCTGGTCCAGGTAGCCCGTCACCTGCAGCCCGCGGGCGTTCTGGTAGCGGCGGATCGCGCGGCGGGTGTCGGCGTCGAAATTGCCGTCGACCCGACCGGGCCCGAGGTCCAGCGACCCCAGCTTCGCCTCGGCCAGCCGCCGCGCCATGGGCGAGAGGTTCAGCGCCGCCTCCTGCGCCTGGGCCTGGGCCTCGGCGGCGCGCTCCCCGGCGTCGCGGTCATCCTCGACCAGGCGGCGCTGCGCCTCGCCCGCGAAGGCCCCGTCGGGGAACTCCAGCAGGTATTCGCGGTAGGCCTGGGCGGTGCCCACCTGGCGCGCGCGATCCCAGGCGGCGCGGTCCTCGCGGGCCGCATCGGCGCGGGCGGCCTCCTCGATGCGGGACAGCTCCTCCTCGGCGACATCGGCGTAATCGCCGTCGGGGTAGCGGTCGAGATAGGCGCGCAGGTCCGCCTCGGCGCCCGAGGCCCCGGTCTCGCGCCAATAGGCGCGGTCCTCGCGGGCGCGCTCTTCCTCACGGGCGGCGGCCTCGCGTTCCAGCTCCTCGGCGCGGGCCTCGGCCTGGGTGTCGAGCCGCTCCACCTGGCGGGCGGTGAGATAGCTCGTGACCTCGTAGCCCTCGCGCTCCTGCCAGGCCTCGATGGCGCCGCGGGTGCCGGGGCCGAAGATGCCGTCGATGCCCCGGGTGTCGTAGTCGAGCAGCGCCAGGTTGCGCTGGATCTCGGCGCGTTCGTCGCGATTGAGCTCCAGCGCCTCCTCGGTCAGCCGCGCCTCGCGCAGGGGCTCGCCGTCGATCTCCTCGATGCGGGCCTCGGCGCGGACGGCGTTCGGCCCCTCGGGGAAGGCCGCGAGATAGAGCGCATAGGCGTCGCGGGTGTCGCGGCGGCGGGCGTCGGCCCAGAGCCGCGCCTCGGCCTCGGCGTCGGTTTCGCGCTCGGATTCGGGTTCCGGCGCGGGCTCCGGCTCTGGCTCGGGGTTCGGCGCGGGCACCGTCACCTCGGTCAGGAAGGAGAAGCCGCGCGGCGCGTAGCCCTCGACGGCGAGGCTTTCCTCGCGGGCGCGGGCCACCAGCGCACGGCCCGGGCGCGGCAGGTCGCGGCGGGCCAGCGCGGCGATCACATCCGGCGCGCCCCGGATCAGCGTCACCCCCTGCGGCAGGTCGATCGCCCCCGCGCCATCGTCGAGAAAGCGCGCCTCCAGCGTCTCGGGCCCGCCCTCGGCCAGCATCAGGACCGCCCGGCCGGGGAAATCGGCGAGCACCGCGAGCAGCGGCGAGAGCGGCAGCCCCTCGGCGAAGACCTCGGCCGCGGTCTCGGCCTCGACCTCCGGCGGCAGGAGGTAGGTCTCGCGCGTGGTCGAGACGAAGCGCCCCGAGAGCACCATGGCGACGCCCTCGGTCTCGGCATCGAGCGTGCCGAGGAAGCGCCCGAGCCCCTCGCGCAGCTCCGCCCCGCTGGCGCCGCGCAGGGCCAGCACGTCGACCCCCGCCTCGCGCAGCGGCTCGACGGCCCCCGCGACACCATCGGCGCCGCGGATGCGGTCGAGCACCGAGGGCGCGGCGTTCTCGATCAGAAGCGCCGCGTTCTCGGCCAGGGCGGTCGAGGACCAGAGGCAGGCGGCAAGCGTCAGGGCGAAGCGGGACATGGCGTCTCCTTTGTCAGTCGTAACTTCGGGTATCCTCGATCACGAGCCCGTCGCGCGGCAGCTCGCCCGGGGCGACGATCTCGACCCGGCCCTTGAGCTTCAGCACCTCGGCGACGCTGGCCTCGAAGGGCGCGGCATCCGAGGCGCTGGTTTCCACGCGGACAAGCATCGTGTCGGCGTCGTTCTCGCGGCCCGCGACAACGCGGGCGCGGTCGATCTCGGCGTGGCGGGCGACCAGTTCGGCGACCTGCTCGGGGCGCACGAACATGCCCTTGATCTTGGTGGTCTGGTCGGCGCGGCCCATCCAGCCCTTGATGCGCATGTTGGTGCGGCCGCAGGGGCTTTGCCCCGGCAGCACCGCCGAGAGATCGCCGGTGGCGAAGCGCACCAGCGGGTAGTCGTGGTTCAGCGTGGTCACCACCACCTCGCCGACCTCGCCTTCGGCGACCGGGTCGCCGGTGCCGGGGGTGACGATCTCGACGATCACGTCCTCGTCGACGATCATGCCTTCCTTGGCCTCGCTCTCGTAGGCGATGAGGCCCAGGTCGGCGGTGGCGTAGCACTGCAGGCAGTCGATCCCGCGCTCGGCGTAATACTCGCGCAGGCTCGGGAAGAGCGCCCCGCCCGAGACCGCGGCCTTGCTGAAGGCGAGCTCCAGGCCCATCTCATCGGCCTTTTCGAGGATGACCTTCAGGTAGTCCGGCGTGCCCGCGTAAGCCGTGGTGCCGATGTCGGCGGCGGCGCGGGCCTGCAGCTCGGTCTGGCCGGTGCCCGCGGGCAGCACTGTGGCGCCCACGGCCCGGGCGCCGCTTTCGAACATCATGCCCGCGGGCGTCAGGTGATAGCCGAAGCAGTTCTGCACCACGTCGCCGCCATGGAAGCCCGCGGCGCGCAGGAAGCGGCCGAGGCGGAACCAGTCGTCCTCGATCTTGCCGGGCTCGTAGATCGGGCCGGGGCTCTGGAAGACATGGGTGAAGGTGCCGAGCGGCCCGGCCAGCCCGCCGAAGGGCGGGGTCGCGCCCTGGGCCGCGGCAAGGTCGGACTTGCGCAGGACCGGGAGCCGCGCCAGCGCCGCGCGCGAGGTGATCTCCTGCGCCTCGAAGTCGCGCAGGGCGGCGAAGCCCTCGAGCGCCTGGGCGCGGGCGATCTGATGCGGCAGCGCCTCGGCCAGGGCGGCGTCGCGGTCGGCCGGGCTGCGGCTCTCGAGCTGGTCGGGTTCGGTCATCGCGGGCATTCCTCCTCCTAGGACCTGACGACGCGCGTCCGGTCATGCCATGTCGAGGGTGAGGCTATCAGATAACAAGGGCCGCAACAGGCCGCGCGGGCGGTTTCGCGCCGAGGAAGGGGCGAGGTGGGAAGGGGCGGCAGGCCGGGGGGTTGGCTGGTTGGCAGGCCTGCGCGGTGGGCTGGGTTGGTGCGCCTTTGCGGTGGGCAGGAAGTGGCACGTTTGAACCGGGGCCGTGGGGTGAAGCATCTAGACAGGTGCCGCGTTCCTCTCGGCCTGAATATCCGCCGAACGTCAAAGCTCGCGCTCCCTGCGCCCGAACAGCACCGAAGGTGCCGGGCGCGCGCCGGACCGGCCCCTTGGGCCGGCGCTCTTGTGGGCGAAGCGCATAGAGCAGCCCTAGCCCTGACCTTGTTAGGATAAAGCGCTTCGCTCAGAGTTAGGCAGCGCCGGCCCCCGGTCCGGTGCGCGCCCTCTGTTGGGCTGGTTGAGAGGGGGGTGGGGCATAATCCGCGAGGAAGGAATTTGGCCAAACCCGGAGGAGTTCAGGCGCTCCGGGCCTTGTGTAACGCAAACCCGGCCACACCACCCCCAAACCAAAACCGGCCGCGCAAACAGCGCGGCCGGCGGAAACCATCGGTGCGACGGGAAATGATTACTCGTTCGCGCCCGCGGTTGCGGCGGTCAGCACCGAGATCGACTCGTCTTCCTGGCAGGCGCCGTCGATCTCGATCATCGCGGCATCGGCGTCTTCCATGGACTCGAGCTCGGCCACGACGGCCTCGGCGACGCCCATCTTGCCTTCATCGTCCATGCTCAGGAAATCCGCGCAGGTCACCTCGTTGGGGTCCATGGCGTGTGCGGCGCCAAAGGCGGCGGAGGTCGAAAGCGCGAGGCCGAGAACGGCGGCGATGGATGCGGTGGTCTTCATGACATTCTCCCAATGTTTCGCGTCACGATTGTGACGTCGACCCATAACGACCGGAGATTGCCCATGTTCCGCTGGGCTTGAAAAAATATTGCCCTCAAACACGCATTTTTGAGTGTTCCGACCGCACTCGCGCTCTAAGAGAGCCAGCGCTTGCGGCGGCGGTAGGAGCGCACGTCGCGGAAGGAACGGCGGCCCTCGTCGGACATGCCGAGGTAGAACTCCTTCACGTCGGGGTTCTCGCGCAGGCCCTCGGCGGTGCCTTCCATGACCACGCGGCCGGATTCAAGGATGTAGCCGGTATGGGCGAAGCGCAGCGCGACATTGGTGTTCTGCTCGGCCAGGAGGAAGGACACCCCCTCGCCTTCGTTCACCGCCTTCACGATCTCGAAGATCTGCTCCACGAGCTGCGGCGCGAGACCCATCGAGGGCTCGTCGAGCAGGATCGTCTCGGGCCGGGACATCAGCGCCCGGCCGATGGCGCACATCTGCTGCTCGCCGCCCGAGGTATAGCCGGCCTGGCTGCGGCGGCGCTCCTTCAGGCGGGGGAAATAGGAATAGACCATCTCGAGGTCGGCCTCGACGGCGGCCTTGCCGTCGCGGCGGGTATAGGCGCCGGTCAGGAGGTTTTCCTCGACGGTGAGATGGCCGAAGCAGTGCCGGCCCTCCATCACCTGGATCACCCCGCGCTTCACCAGCGCCGCGGGGTCGAGATGCTGCACCCGCTCGCCCTGGTAGAGGATCGAGCCCTTGGTGACCTCGCCGCGTTCGGAATGCAGAAGGTTGGAGATCGCCTTGAGCGTCGTGGTCTTGCCGGCGCCATTGCCGCCGAGCAGCGCGGTGATGCCGCCCTTGGGCACCTTCAGCGACACGCCCTTCAGAACGAGGATGACGTGATTGTAGATCACCTCGATGTTGTTCACCTCGAGGAGGGCCTCGTCGGTCTTCGCGGCGTCGAGCATGGGGCGCCCCTTCATGCGTCTTCTGGGTCAGTTGCGATGCCCCGGCGGCGGGCGGGCCGCCGCCGGGAAAAAGGTCAGGCTCAGTTGGTGGCCGAGCATTCCTCGTTGGTGGGCCAGGGCGCGTTCTCGTCGGCGTATTCGGTCGCCTTGGCCGAGATCAGGTCCTGGTAGGTGTCGGTATTGGCGTTCATCAGGTCCGAGACCTTCACGAACTGCTCGCCGTCCCATTCCAGCATCCAGCCGCCGGAGTGGCCGGTGTGGTTGGCGCAGGAGGTCGAGAAGGGCGGCACCATGCCGTCAAGACCGAGCTCGGTGATCCGCTCCTCGGTCATGTTGATGTTCTCGAGGCCCCAGCGCAGCTGCGCGGCGTCGATCTCGGCGGTGCCGTATTCCTCCTGGGCGGTGCGGATGCCCTCGGCCAGGATCGCCGAGATCACGATCCCGCGCGAGTAGAACACGCCCGAGGATTCCTCGGGGTTGGTGTTCGACAGGCCCGCGTCGATCACATGCTCGCGGATGTCCTGCATCACCGGCGCTTCGAGGTTCGGGAAGGACCAGGAGATCGACTTGTAGCCCTTGCCATCCTCGCCGACGAGGCGCAGGTCGGCGTCATGCCCGGCCCACCAGACGCCGATGAAGTTCTCCATCGGGAACTTGGTCTTCACCGCCTCGGTGATGGCGCCGGCGTTCATCGCGCCCCAGCCCCACATCACCACGTAGTCGGGACGCTCGCGGCGGATCTGCAGCCACTGCGCCGACTGGTTCTGCATTTCCTTCAGGCCCACCGGGATCGGCAGCAGCTCGAAGCCCTTGTTCTCGGAGAGCGTCTCGAGAAGCGGCAGCGGCTCCTTGCCGTAGGGGTGGTCGAGATGCAGGAAGGCGACCTTCTTGCCCTCGAGCGAGCCCTCTTCCTCGAGGTATTGCACGATCATCGAGGCCGCGTCCCAGTAGCCGGCGGGCATGTTGAAGGCCCACTGGAAGACCGTGCCGTCGGCCATCGGCGAGAAGCCGTAGCCCGGCGCCAGGATCGGGATCTCGTCGACGTTGGTCTTGGGCAGGACCTGCAGGGTGATGCCGGTCGACCAGGGCTGGGTCACGATCGCCTTGCCCTTGGTCTTCTCGTAGCACTCCACGCCCTTCTCGGTGGAATAGCCGGTCTCGCATTCCTCGGCGTTGACCGTCAGCCCGCCGATGCCGCCGTCGCGTTCGTTCAGCATGGTGAAATAGTCGGCCTGGCCGTTCATCAGCGGGATGCCGGTGGCGGCAAAGGGGCCGGTCCGGTAGGCGAGGTTCGGAACGTAAAGCTCCTGAGCGACCGCCGCCGTGCCGAGCGTCGTGCCCAGAACCGCCGCGGTGGCCAGTTTGGTGATGGTCTTCATCGGGTATCCTCCCTTGGATGTGACCCCGGTTGTCCGGGTTTTGCTGTTGGGCCGCCCGCTCAGTGCGGGAAGGGCCAGATGATCAGCTTCTCACGAATGAGCCGCCAAAGCTGCGCCAGACCGTGGGGCTCCACGATCAGGAAGAAGATGATGAGCCCGCCGACGATCATGACGTTGAGGTGCTCGACCATGGCCGAGGAGATCGGCAGCCCCAGCGCCGAGGGCACCAGGTTCAAGACCACCGGCAGGCCGACGATCAGGATCGCGCCCAGGTAGTTGCCGAGGATCGAGCCCAGCCCGCCGATGATCGCGATGAAGAGCACCTGGAAGCTCAGCGGGATGTCGAAGACATTGGGCTCCGCCGCGCCTTTCCACATGAAGACGTAAAGTGCGCCCGCCACGCCCACGATGTAGGAGGAGATCGCGAAGGCCACGAGCTTGGAGCGCATCAGGTTGATGCCGATCAGCTCGGCCGCGATGTCCATGTCGCGGGTCGCCTTCCAGGTCCGCCCGAGGTTGCCGCGGGTCAGGTTGATGCAAAGGATCGACATCAGCGTCACCACCCCCAGCACCAGGTAGTATTGCGTCACCGAGGCCGCCTGCGGGCCCGAGACATAGAGCCCGAAGATGTCGAGGTTCGGCACCTGGATCGCGCCCGAGGCGTTGTAGTTGTAGAGCCAGGCCCATTTCTCGAAGAGCCAGACCAGGAAGAACTGCGCCGCCAGCGTCGCGATGGCGAGGTAGAAGCCCTTGATCCGGAGCGAGGGGATGCCGAAGACCACGCCCACCCCGGCCGAGAACACGCCCGACAGCAGGATCGCCACGATCGGGTTCATCCAGGGGAAGATGGTGATCAGCTTGTAGCAGGCATAGGCGCCCACCCCCATGAAGGCCCCGGTCCCGAGCGAGAGCTGCCCGGCATAGCCCGTCAGGATGTTCAGCCCCATGGCCGCCAGCGCGTAGATCAGGATCGGGATCAGCAGCGTCTGGAAGGCGAACTCCGAGGCGGTGAGCGGGAAGATGAGATAGGCGAAGACGAGGATCACCCCGAGAAGGATCGCATCCTGCCGGACCGGGAACAGCGCCTGGTCGGCGGTGTAGCTGGTCTTGAACTGTCCTGCCGTGCGGTAGAGCATCTTTGGGTCTTTCCGTTAATCGTCTGCCGGGATGCGGGGCCGGGGCCGCGCGTCGGGGGGTGTGGGGTGGCGGGCCGAGGCCCGCCCTAGACCCTCTCGATGATGCGTTCCCCGAAGAGGCCCTGCGGCCGGAAGAGAAGCACGATCAGCGCCAGCACGAAGGCGAACCAGGTCTCGGTGTTGCCGCCGAGGAAAGGCTGGCCCCAGTAGATCTCGAAGAGCTTCTCGAGCATGCCGATCATCAAGCCGCCGACGATGGCGCCGGTGATGCTTTCGAGGCCGCCCAGCATGAGCACCGGCAGCGCCTTGTAGGCGATGACCTCGAGCGCGAAGCTGACGCCCGCCCGGGCGCCCCAGGCGATGCCGGTGACCAGCGCGATGATGCCCGCGATGAACCAGACCAGCACCCAGATCGTCTGCAGCGAGATGCCGACCGAAAGCGCCGCCTGGTGGTCGTCGCCCAGCGCCCGGATCGCCCGGCCCATCTGGGTGTAGTTGAGGAAGGCCAGGAGCCCCGCGACCAGGAGCGTCGCCACCACCACCACGGTGATGTCGAGGTGCTGCAGGATCAGGAGACCGCCCCAGGGCTCCAGCACCGTGTCGCCGGTCGGGATGCCCAGTTCCTCGCTGATCATCACCTTGTTCTCGCCGCCGAAGATCGTCTCGCCCAGGCCGATCAGGAAGAGCGTGATGCCGATGGTTGCCATGAACAGGATGATGTCGGGCTGGCCCACCAGCGGGCGCAGCACCACCCGTTCGATGGTCACCGCCAGGACGAACATCACCGCAAGGGTCAGCGCCACCGCGATCCAGGCGGGCACGCCCATGGCGTGCAGCCCGACCAGGGTCAGCGCGGCGAAGACCACCATGATGCCCTGCGCGAAGTTGAAGATCCGGCTCGAGCGGAAGATCAGCACGAAGCCCAGCGCGATCAGCGCGTAGAGCACGCCCGAGACCAGCCCTTCCCAGAGCACCTGGAGAAAGAAGTCCGGCGCCGTGGCCATGTCGACGAATGGCTGGATCAGAAAGTCGTAAAGCATGCCGCCCCCTCAGGCTGTGCGGCGGGGACCGGGGCCCGCGCCGCCTTTTGGTTCTGCTGGTTCCGCTGGTTCTGCTCTGGGATGCGGGTCAGGGCCCCGCCGCCCGGCTGCGCCTCAGTCATGCGACACCCCCAGGTAGGCATCGATCACGTCCTGGTTGCCGCGCACCTCGTCGGGCGTGCCGTCGCCGATCTTCTTGCCGTAATCCATGACGACCACCCGGTCGGAGAGGTCCATGACCACGCCCATGTCGTGCTCGATCAGCGCGATGGTGGTGCCGAACTCGTCGTTCACGTCCAGGATGAAGCGGCTCATGTCCTCCTTCTCCTCGACGTTCATGCCCGCCATGGGCTCGTCGAGCAGCAGAAGCGAGGGCTCCGCGGCCAGCGCGCGGGCCAGTTCGACCCGCTTCTTGAGGCCGTAGGGCAGCCGTCCGACCGGCGTCTTGCGGATGTTCTGGATCTCGAGGAAGTCGATCACGCGCTCGACCTTCTCGCGGTTGTCCATCTCCTCGTCGCGGGCGCGCCCCCACCAGAGCGCCTGCGAGAAGACGCCCGAATGCATGTGGGTCAGCCGGCCCGTCATCACGTTGTCGAGCACGGTCATGCCCTCGAAGAGCGCGATGTTCTGGAAGGTCCGGGCGACGCCCATGCGGGCGACCTCGAAGGGCTTCATCTGCGGGCGCTTGGAGCCCTTGTAGAAGACCTCGCCCTCGGAGGGCGTGTAGAAGCCCGAGATCACGTTCAGCATCGAGGACTTGCCGGCCCCGTTCGGGCCGATGATGGCGCGGATCTCGCCTTCGCGGATGTCGAAGGAGATGTCGTTGATCGCCACCACGCCGCCGAAGCGCAGGGTGATGTTCTTCATCTCCATCAGCACGCCGCCGATCTGGCGGCCGTCGGCCGTGGTGTAGCCTTCGGAGCTGTCAAGCATGGGCGCTCTCCTTCTCGGGGCGGGCCGATGTCTGCGGGGCGGGGCGGTCTGCGGCGCTGGCGCGGGGGCTCATTCCGCCGCCTCCAGCGTCTTGGCGGTGACAGGCACGACCTTGGGCTCGCGGGCGTAGAGCGTCGCCTTGATCTTGCCCTTGCGGCCGTCCTCGTAGGTCACTTCGGTCTCGGTGTAGACGCTGTCGTCGCCGGCATAGAGACCCTCCACGAGGTCGGCGTATTTCTCGGCGATGATCTTGCGGCGCACCTTGCGGGTGCGGGTCAGCTCGCCGTCGTCGGCGTCCAGCTCCTTGTGCAGCACGAAGAAGCGATGGATCTGGCAGCCCGAGAGCATCTCGTCCTGGGCGACGCTGGCGTTCACCTCCTCGACATGGGCCTGGATGGTGTCGAGCACCTCGCGGTTCTGCGCCAGCTCCTGGTAGCTCGCATAGGCGATGTTGTTGCGCTCGGCCCAGTTGCCGACGGCGGTCAGGTCGATGTTGATGAAGGCCACGCAGCGGTCGCGGCCCGAGCCGAAGACCACCGCCTCGAGGATGTTGGGGTAGAACTTGAGCTTGTTCTCCACGTATTTTGGCGCGAAGAGCGCCCCGTCGGCCATCTTGCCCACGTCCTTGGCGCGGTCGATGATCCGCAGGTGGCCGGTGTCCTCCTCGATGAAGCCCGCGTCGCCGGTGGCGACCCAGCCCTCGGGGTCCTTGGTGTCGGCGGTCGACTCGGCGTTCTTGTAGTATTCCACGAAGGTGCCGGGCGAGCGGTAGTAGACCTCGCCGCTCTCGCCGATCTTCAGCTCGACCCCGGGCGAAGGCACACCCACCGTGTCCGAGCGGACCTCGCCGTCGGGCTGCTGGGTGATGAAGACCGAGGCCTCGGTCTGGCCGTAAAGCTGCTTCAGATTGATCCCGAGCGCGCGGTAGAAATCGAAGATCTCCGGGCCGATCGCCTCGCCGGCGGTATAGCCCACGCGCACCCGGCTGAAGCCCAGCGCGTTCTTCAGGGGCCCGTAAACCATGAACTCGCCGAGGCGGTATTTCAGCCGGTCGAGCGCGCCGACGGGATGGCCGTCGAGGATCCGCGGGCCGATGCCGCGGGCGTGGTTCAGGAAGTAGTGGAAGAGCTTCTGCTTGAGCTTCCCGCTGTCCTCCATGCGGATCATGATCTGCGTCAGCTGCGTCTCGAAGACCCGCGGCGGCGCGAAGTAGTAGGACGGCGCGATCTCGCGCAGGTCGGTCATCATCGTGTCCGCGCTTTCGGGACAGTTGACGCAGAAGGCCGCCCAATAGGCCTGCCCGATCGAGAAGATGAAGTCGCCGACCCAGGCCATGGGCAGGTAGGCGAGCACTTCCTCGCTTTCGCTCAGGTGGTCGAAGCTGCAGGAGGCCTTGGCGGTCTCGATGATGTTGCGGTTGGACAGCACCACGCCCTTGGGCTTGCCGGTGGTGCCCGAGGTATAGAGCATCACGCAGGTGTCGTCGTAGCCGATCGCCTCTTCGCGGGCCTTCAGCTCGGCGCCCAGCTCGGAGCGCGCGGCGCGGCCCTCGGCCTGCACCTGGTCGAAGGCGAAGAGCGCCGAATGGTCGTATTTCCGCAGGCCCCGCGGGTCGAGGTAGATCATCCGCTCGAACTCGGGCAGCCGGTCCTGGATCTCGATCACCTTGTCGACCTGTTCCTGGTCGCTGGCGATCACCAGCTTGGCGCCGCAGTGATCGAGCACATAGGCCATCTCTTCGGCGACCGCGTCCTGGTAGAGCGGCACCGGGATCGCGCCGACCATCTCGGCGGCGACGACGGACCAGTAGAGATACGGACGGTTGCGGCCGATGATGGCGATGAAGTCGCCCTTCTGGACGCCCATCTTGAGCAGCCCTAGCGCCAGCGCCTCGATCTCGTCGGCGGCCTCGGACCAGCTCCAGCTTTGCCAGATGCCGAATTCCTTTTCGCGGTAGGCCGGGCGCGATCCGAAACGCGCCGCGTTGCGCCGCAACAGTGCGGGAACCGACCGCAGGTCGCCTGCGGCCTCGGACGATTGTGCCAAACTTTCTCCTCCCCGGAGGCCGTTTACCGGCCCCTCTCAGCCAAGACCGGCGGGGGTTGCCGCCGGGTCCTCCGCAAGGCTCGGAATGTATTAGGTCCGCTGCGGACCCTCCGGTCAAGGCTCGCGTGACGCTTGAGGGAAAAAAATTGAACGGGCATTAAATTAATGCAGTGAGAAGCGGCGGATGCGGGGGCCGCGGGCCCGGTTAAAATCCGCGTGATGCAGGGAAAATTCGCCAAAACCGGCATACATTTTGGCCTGTGGATGATTCGCCCTGGTGCGTTCGGCAGGGGGTCTGCGGGCGCTGGTGGCGCTACCAGACCATGGGCCGGAGCAGCGGCAGGACAAGCGCGGCGGCCACGCCGACACCCACGCCCAGCGCCAGCCGCATCCAGGCGCGCCCCAGCCTATGCGACAGGAGCGAGAGGCAACCGCAGATCGCGGCGTAATAGGTGACCGAAACCGGATCCATCGGCGCAGTCTAGGCCAGCCCCGCCCACCGGTCCAGCGCGGGGCGCGCGTGGGTGAGGGGTGGCTGGCGGTGCCGTGCGACGAGAGAGAGGGGCCAGCCGTCCCTTACGAGGAGACGGCCAAGCCAATTGGCGCGGAGACGAGCGAAGCGCGGGAGAGAAGCCTGACGCGCGCCGAGCGTGGGCGCTTGGCCCCCTTCGCGCCGCTCAGGCTCCAAGCCGCGCGCTCTAGCCCCACCCGCACACGGCGGGCGGCGCCGCGGCCCCCGCCCCTACTCCGCCGCCGCGCGGGTCTCGGCGGCTTCGATCCGCACCGCGGAATACTTGAACTCGGGGATCTTGCCGAAGGGATCGAGCTGCGGGTTGGTCAGCACGTTGGCCGCCGCCTCGACGAAGGCGAAGGGCATGAAGGCCGTGCCCGGCGCCACGTTGCGGTCGGCCCGGGCCATGACCTCGAGGCTGCCGCGCCGGGTCGTCAGCCGCACCAACCCACCCGGGGCCACGCCCATCTCGCGCAGGGTCGCGGGATGCAGCGAACAGGTCGCCTCGGGCTCCACCGCGTCAAGCGTCACCGACCGACGGGTCATCGAGCCGGTGTGCCAATGCTCGAGCTGCCGCCCGGTAATCAGGATCATCGGGTAATCCGCGTCCGGCGTCTCGGCCGGCGGGGTGACGCGGGCGGGGGTGAACTTGGCCCTGCCCGCGCGGCGCGGGAAGCCGTCGCCGAAGACCACCGACTGGCCGGGGTCCTCGGGGCCGAGGCAGGGGTAGCTCACCGCGCCCTCGGCCTCGAGCCGCTTCCAGGTGATGTGGTGCAGCGCCCGCATCGACATCTTCATCTCGTCGAAGACCTCGCGCGGGTCGTCGTAGTCCCAATCGAGCCCGATGCCGCGCGCCAGGTCGACCAGGATCTCCCAGTCCTGCCGCGCCTCGCCGGGGGGCGTCACCGCCTGGCGCACCACCTGAACCGTGCGGTTGGTGTTGGTCACCGTGCCGGACTTCTCGTAGAGCGCCGAGGCCGGCAGGATCACATCGGCGAACATCGCCGTCTCGGTCAGGAAGATGTCCTGCACCACCAGGTGATCGAGCTTGGCCAGCGCCCGGCGGGCGTGGTCGACGTCGGGGTCGGACATGGCAGGGTTCTCGCCCAGGACATACATGCTGCGGATTTCGCCGCGGTAGACCCGGTCCATGATCTCGACCACGGTCAGCCCCGGTTCGGCGTCGATCTCGGTGCCGCGCCAGATGTGGCGGAAGAGCTCGCGCACCTCGCGGTCGGTCACCGACTGGTAGTCCGGCATGACCTGCGGGATCAGCCCCGCGTCCGAGGCGCCCTGGACGTTGTTCTGCCCGCGCAGGGGATGCAGCCCGGTGCCCGGCCGCCCGACGTGACCGCAGAGGAGCGCCAGCGAGATCAGGCAGCGCGAGTTGTCGGTGCCGTGGATGTGCTGGCTGACGCCCATGCCCCAGAAGATCATCCCCGAGCGGGCCCGCGCGAAGCTGCGCGCGACGGTGCGGATGGTCTCGGCGTCGATGCCGCAGATCTCGGCCATCTTCTCGGGCGGGAAGGCGCGGATGTGGTCGCGGAACTCGAAGAAGCCCTCGGTGAAGCCCTGGACGTATTGCAGGTCGTAGAGCTTCTCCTCGACGATCACATGCATCATGGCGTTCAGCAGCGCCACGTCGGTGCCGGGGCGGAATTGCAGGTTGTGCGCGGCATGGCGCTTCAGCCCGTTCTGCAGCCGCGGGTCGATGACGATGAGCTCGCCGCCGCGCTTGGCGAACTGCTTGAAGTAGGTCGCGGCGACGGGGTGGTTCTCGGTCGGATTGGCGCCGATCACGATGGCGATGTCGGCGCTCTCGATCTCGTTGAAGCTGGCGGTCACCGCGCCCGAGCCCACGTTCTCCATCAGCGCGGCCACCGAGGAGGCGTGGCAAAGCCGGGTGCAATGGTCGACGTTGTTGTGCCCGAAGCCCTGGCGGATCAGCTTCTGGAACAGATAGGCCTCTTCGTTGGTGCATTTGGCCGAGCCGAAACCCGCCACCGCGCGGCCGCCGTAATACGAGCGGATGTCCACCAGCCCATGCGCGGCGACCTCGAGCGCCTCTTCCCAGCTCGCTTCCCGGAAATGTGTCCAGGGATCGGCGGGGTCGACGTTCAGCCCCTTGTCGGGGGCGTCCTTGCGGCGGATCAGCGGCTTGGTCAGCCGGTGGGCGTGGCGGATGTAGTCGAAGCCGAAGCGGCCCTTGACGCAGAGCCGGCCTTCGTTGGCGGGGCCGTTGATGCCCTCGACGTCGCGGACCTGGCCGTCCTTGATCTTCAGCGAGACCTGGCAGCCGACGCCGCAGAAGGCGCAGACCGAGGCGACCTCTTCGTCGTAATCCGCGCTGTCGCCGACCTCCTGGGCGTCGAGCACCGAGGCCGGCATCAGCGCCCCGGTCGGGCAGGCCTGCACGCATTCGCCGCAGGCCACGCAGGTCGAGGCGCCCATCGGGTCGTCCTGGTCGAAGACCGGGAAGGCGTCGTGCCCGCGCCCGCCCATGCCGAGGACGTCGTTGACCTGCACGTCGCGGCAGGCCCGGACGCAGAGGTTGCACTGGATGCAGGCGTCGAGGTTGACCCGCATGGCGACATGGCTGTCGTCAAGGAGCGGGATGCGGTCGGCCTCGAGCGTCGGGAAGCGGCTTTCCGCGACGCCCGCGGCCTCGGCCATCTTCCAGAACTGCGAGGAGCGGTCATGCGCGGCCGCCTGCTCCGGCTGGTCGGCCATGAGCATCTCGATCACCAGCCGCCGGGCGCTTTCGGCGCGCGGGGTGGCGGTGCGGACCTCCATGCCCTCGGTCGCGGTGCGGATGCAGGAGGCGGCCAGCGTGCGCTCGCCCTCGATCTCGACCATGCAGGCGCGGCAGTTGCCGTCCGGGGCATAGCCCGGCTCGGGCCGGTGGCAGAGATGCGGGATCACCAGGCCCCGGCCATGCGCCGCCTCCCAGATTGTGGTGCCTGCGGGCACCTCGACCGTGTCGCCGTCGAGCGTGAAGCGGATCGTCTCTGCCATGGTCGTCCTCCCGGTCTGACCCCGGGTGTAGCGGCTTCCTCCGCGCCCTGCCCGGGTCATTTCCGACGCCTCGGCCGGATTTTGCGCCCTGGGGTTTCCGATCCGCGTCGCCCCGAGCGGGCCGGCGGACGGTTTTCCCCGACGCCGCCATAGGATAACCGGTCGGGGCATTCCCCAACAAGGCGGCGCAGCATGACCCAGATCCTTCTTGTCCGGCACGGGCAGGCCAATTCCGCCGCCCGCGACGAGGCCGATTACGACCGGCTGAGCCCCCTGGGCCGCGAACAGGCGCGCTGGCTCGGGGCGCATCTGCGCGATTGCGGCGAGCGCTTCGCGCGGGCGACCTCGGGGACGCTGCGCCGCCAGGCCGAAACCCTGCGCGAGATGGATGTGGCCGAGAGCCCGCCGGAACAGGACCCGCGGCTGAACGAGCTCGAGTATTTCACCATGGCCCAGGCTTTCGAGGCCGAACACGGCGTGCCCATGCCGCCCGACCGCCCGGCCTTCCTGCGCCATCTGCCGGCGATGTTCGGCGCCTGGTCGCGCGGCGAGATCGCCGGCGCGCCCGAACCCTTCGAGGCCTTCGAGACCCGCGTGGCCGAGGCCCTGGCCGACCTGGCGCGCGGCCGCGGGCCGGTGGTGGCGGTGACCTCGGGCGGGGTGATCGGCATGGCGCTGAAGGTGGCGCTGCGGCTCGACGTGGCGGCGCTGTCGCATCTCTGCCTGTCGATCGAGAACAGCTCGATCCACCGGCTGATGGTGCTGCCCGAGGGGCTGGCGCTGGCGCAGTTCAACGCCTGCCCGCATCTCGAGCCGCGCGGGCGGCGGCAGTCGCGCACGCATCTCTGAGGCGGGAACACGCTTGATTTTGGGCGCCGCCCCTCGCAAGTTTTGAGGATGAACTCGCTCACGCCCTTTCCCGGCCGCCCCGAGCACACCGAGACGGTGATGTTCCATCGCATCGAGTTGAACGAAATCCTGTCGATCTACGGACGCATGGTCGCGGCCGGGGAGTGGCGGGACTACGGCATCTCCTCGCTGCGCGACGCGGCGGTCTTCTCGGTCTTCCGCCGGGCGGCGGAACACCCGATCTACCGCATCGAGAAACGCCCGAAGCTGCGCAACCGGCAGGGCATGTATTCGGTGCTGGGCATGGATGGCCAGGTGCTGAAGCGCGGGCAGGACCTGCGCGCGGTGCTGCGGGTGCTGGAGCGCAAGCTGATCCGCGCGGTGGAGTGACGGGGGGCTGTGATGAGGAGCGATGAGGGCGGCGCGGCCGGGGCCGCGCGCCGTTTGATCGCCCCTTCTTAGATAACGATCTTATCTAAGATCGTTATCGAAACCCTTTAATTAAAGGTTTCGATTCTCCGACAGCATCGCGCAAAGAAGTTCAAACATGATTGAAACGCCCAAAAAGGCGGTGCCGCCGCTTGCGTCGAAGGGCGGCGAGACCTCGACCATGTCGGCGCCGACGATCTGCAGCCCGGCCAGCTCGCGGCAGACCGAGAGCGCCTCGAAGGCATTCGGGCCGCCGACCTCCGGCGTGCCGGTGCCGGGCGCGAAGGCCGGGTCCACGAAGTCGATGTCGTAGCTGACGTAGGTCGGCCCGCTGCCCGCGATCTCGCGCGCCTCGGCCATGACGTCGGGGATGCCGCGGGCGAAGAACTCCTCGATCGGGATCACGCGGATGCCCTCGGCGCGGGCGAAATCGCGGTCCTCCATGTCGTAGGCCGTGCCGCGGATGCCGATCATCACCACCCGCTTGGGATCCAGCAGCCCCTCCTCCACGGCGCGGCGGAAGGGCGTGCCATGGGTGTATTTGGTGCCGCCGAAATAGCCTTTGTAGAGGTCCGTGTGGCTGTCGAAATGCACCATGCCCAGCGGCGCCTCGGCGGCCAGCGCGCGCAGGATCGGCAGGCTGCTCAGGTGGTCCCCGCCGGCGGTCAGCGGGCGGATGCCCGCGGCGCGGAGCTCCTTGTAGAAGGCGGTGATCCGCTCGAGCGGGTCGGGAATGTCAGCCGGATTCGGGCCGACATCGCCCAGGTCGGCGCAGCGGGCGGCCTCAAAGGGGCGCAGCCCGCTGACCGGGTGCTGGGCGCGGATCATCGTCGAGGCGTCGCGCAGCTGGCGCGGCCCGTGGCGCGGGCCGGGGCGGTTGGTGGTGCCGCTGTCCCAGGGCACGCCGGTCAGGCCGATCTCGACCTCGGAGAAGCGCGCGTGGCCGGGCGGCACATGTGGCAGGCGCATGAAGGTCGGCACCCCGGCAAAGCGCGGCAGCTCGAAGCCCGAGACCGGGTGGAAGAAATCGTCCTGGCTCATGGCGTCTCCTTGGCGGGCAGGCGGATATGGGCGGTGACGGGGCCGTCACCCTGGGCGGCGATCCGGGCCACGGCGGAGGCGCGGTCCTCGTAGGCCACGGCCATGTGGTGCGCATTGGCGTGCAGGAGGGTCTCGGCGTCCGTGACCCAGGCGACGTGGCCTTTCCAGAACAACAGATCCCCGCGTGCGGCGGGGGCCTTGGAGGCAAAGGGCGCGAAGGCCGCCTCCTGCAGGTCGCTGTCGCCGGGGCAGGCGCGCCCGGCGGCGGCAAGCGCGATCTGCACGAGGCCCGAGCAGTCGATCCCGAAGGCGGAGTTGCCGCCCCAGAGGTAGGGCGTGCCGAGCAGCGTCTCGGCCAGGGCCACCGGGTCGGGGACGGGGCTGTCCAAGGGCACAAGGTGCACCGCCGGGACGAAGCCCTGCGGTGTCTCGCAGAAGCTGCCGGAGGTGGCCTCGACCGTGAGGGCCGCGCCGAGGCTCAGGCTGAGGCGTTCGGGCGATTTCATGTCGGGGGCACTGTAGACATGGGTGGCGCGCGCGGCGACGCGGTGGGTGGGCGCCGGGGCCGGGCCCAGCGCCTCGGCGCGGATATACCCGACGTAGCCGTCGGCCTCGGCGCGCAGGAAGACCCAGCCGTCCGCGCGGTCGATCTCGGTCACCAGGGCGCCCATCAGGAGCTGCCGGTCGCGGGGCCCGCCGGGCGCGGCGCAGAGATCCGCCAGAGGTGCCGTGACCCGGAGCGCCTTGCCCGGCACCTCGCGCGCGCCCGAAGGCGCGCCGGGTGTCCCGGCGAGCGCCGCCCGGGCATTGGCCGGCAGGAGCCGCCGGTCGGGCATCACAGGCCCAAAAGCTCGGGCAGCGCGCCCAGGATCGCGCGCGGGCCCTGGCCGATCCCCCCCTTGCTGCGGCCCGGCGCGGGCGCGGGCTGCCAGCCGTAGATGTCGAAATGCGCGTAGCGCGGCGTGTCGGTCACGAAGCGCCGCAGGAAGAGCGCCGCGGTGATCGCGCCTGCAAAGCCGCCCTTGGGCGCATTGTCGAGATCCGCCACCCCCGGCTCGATCATCGCCTCGTAGGGCGCGTGGAAGGGCAGCGGCCAGACCGGGTCGGCGGCGCCTTCGGCCGAAGCCGCCAGCGCCGTGGTGATCGCGGTGTCGGTGGCGAAGAAGGGCGCGAGGTCCGGGCCCACGGCGACCCGCGCCGCGCCGGTCAGCGTCGCCATGGAGAGCATCAGGTCCGGCCCCTCCTCGTCGGCCAGGGCCAGCGCGTCGGCCAGGACCAGCCGGCCCTCGGCGTCGGTGTTGTTGATCTCCACCGTCAGCCCCTTGCGCGAGGTCAGTATGTCCTGCGGGCGGAAGCTGTCCGAGGAGACCGAGTTCTCCACCGCCGGGATCAGCACCCGCAGGCGCAGCTTCAACCCGAGCGCCATGATCGCCTGGGCGAGGCCCAGCACGTTGGCGGCACCGCCCATGTCCTTTTTCATCAGCCCCATCGAGGAGGCCGGCTTGAGGTTCAGCCCGCCGGTGTCGAAGCAGACGCCCTTGCCGACCAGCGTCAGAAGCGGGCCTTCCGCGCCCCAGCGCATGTCGATCAGGCGCGGCTCCTGGGCGGCGGCGCGGCCGACCGCGTGGATCATCGGGAAGTTCTTGTCGAGCAGCGCCTGCCCGGTGGTCACCTCGATGCCCGCGTCGAAGCGCTTGGCCAGCGTGCGGGCGGCGGCCTCGAGCTCTTCGGGGCCCATGTCGGCGGCGGGGGTGTTGATCAGGTCGCGGGTCAGGGCCTCGGCCTCGGCCAGCACCTCCACGCGGGCGGCGTCCACGCCTTCGGGGGCAATGAGCGCGCCGACGCTGGGGCTCTGGTCGCGGTAGCGCGAGAAGCCGTAGCCGGAGAGGAGCCAGCCCAGCGCCTCGGCCTCGGCCACCTCGGCCGGCAGGCCCGAGGCCACGCACAGGGTCTGCCCGGCCAGACGCGGCGCGGCGGCGGCCAGCGGGAAGCGCTGGCGCGCGCGCTGCGCGGCATTGCCGTAGCCCGCGAGCGCGGCCCGCGGCTTGCCTTCCCCGTCGGGGATCAGGAGCGCCTCGCCCAGCGCCCCGTCGAAGCCCGAGGCCGCGACCCAGGCGCGGGTGCGGGCGTCCTGGCCTTCGGCCCAGGCCGCGGCGCCGCCCTGTTCGATCAAGTGAAGGTCGATGGCGGCGCTGTCTTCCGACGCGAAACGAAGCGGCATGGAGTCCTCGTGCTGGCTGAATTCCGGCGCCAGCCTAGCGGCCGTATCCGCAGCGGCAAGGGGCTTGACCCCCGCCAGTCAGACCGTCGCCGCGTCATGGTTCCAGAGCGCGTAGAGCGAACGTTCCCCGACCCGCAGGAGCCGCGCCAGCGTCGCCGCCAGCGCCACCGCATCGCCCGCCGCCAGGCAGGCGCGGATGTCGCCCGCGCTGCGCAGAAGCCCGGTCATGCCGGTTGCGCGGGCATGCACCGCGACCCGGGCGGCGGCCTGGTCAAGCGCCGTCCAGTCCTGCCGCGACCAGGCGCGTTCGGCCTCGGCCAGCCCGCGCGCCAGCGCCTCCATCGCGCGGCAGACCGCCTCTTCGGCGCCCTGCGGATCGCGCGCGGCGCAGAAGCGCACCAATGTTTCCGTATCCAGTCGTGCCGGTTCCTCCGGCGCCAGACGTGTCACCTGAGCCATGACAACCCCTTGCCTCAAAACCCCCATACCCGGGATCAGTTAGGCCCGAGACCCTTCCCAAAAGGTTTCGCCGCACCGGCTTTTCCCCTCGAATTCCTTGAAAAACGATCCTATTCAAGGCGCCA
Organism: Roseivivax sp.; assembly: GCF_054552075.1. Taxonomy (NCBI): domain Bacteria; kingdom Pseudomonadati; phylum Pseudomonadota; class Alphaproteobacteria; order Rhodobacterales; family Roseobacteraceae; genus Roseivivax; species Roseivivax sp. The sequence goes on along the minus strand of NZ_JBTOLZ010000007.1, from coordinate 113,501 downwards.
CCTCGCTTGCGAAGGAGACCGAGATGCAACACGCGCGCCCCCTGCCCGGCTACCTGGTGACCCGCTACCACGGCTGGAAGGCGACGACCTACGCCGAGAACAGTTCCTGGTACCGGCGGCTCGCCACCGAGGGCCAGCGCCCGCGCGCCATGGTGATTTCCTGCTGCGACAGCCGGGTGCATGTGACCTCGATCTTCGGCGCCGACCAGGGCGAGTTCTTCATTCACCGCAACATCGCCAACCTGGTGCCGCCCTATGAGCCCGACGGCAACCAGCACGGCACGTCCGCCGCGGTGGAATACGCGGTGACCGCGCTCAAGGTCTCGCATCTGATCGTGCTGGGCCATTCGAGCTGCGGCGGGGTGCAGGGCTGCCTCGACATGTGCTCCGGCAAGGCGCCCCAGCTCGAGGAGACCTCGAGCTTCGTGGGCCGCTGGATGGACCTGCTGCGCCCGGGCTACGAGCGCGTGAAGGAGCGTGGCCTGCCCGAGGCCGAGGCGCCCCGTGCGCTCGAGAAGGAAGCGGTGCTGGTCAGCCTCGAGAACCTGATGACCTTCCCCTTCGTGAAGGAGGCGGTGGACAGCTCGGCCTTGTCGCTGCACGGGCTCTGGACCGACATCGGCGAAGGCGGGCTGCAGTATTACGACACCGACAAGCGCGTCTTCCAGCCGGTCTGAGCGCCGGTCTCGGTGTCTATTTGCGCGCCAGCCCGAGTGCCTGGCTGCGCGCCAGTCTGGGCGTCTAGTTGCGCGCCGGTCTGCGCGCCGGCCCGAATGCCTATCTCCGCGCCGGTCTGACCGTCGCCTCTCTCAGACCAGCCAGCCGGTCCGGCCCTCGCGGCCGATCCGGAGCTGCGGTCGTCCGAGGCGGCGGGCCAGCTCGATCAGCGGGTGCCCGAGGTCGCGCCCGGTGCAGAGCGGCCGCTCCGCCTCGCGGGCGATGACCACCAGCCGCCCGTCGCGGAACTCCAGCCGGTAGCCGCGCGCGCCCAGCGCCGCGCGGAGCCCCTGCCAGCTGCGCGCATGGGCGAAGATCGGTCCGAGGAAGCCGCGGATCAGCGCCGCGGTCTCGCAGTCGATGTGACCGGGAAGGAAATCCTCCGGCCCACCGGAGGGGGATGCCATCTGTTGCATTGGTTTTGCCCGTTTTTCTGCCTGTCTTGGAGTGTGACAGAGAATCGGCGCGCGAATATGGCCGATCCGGGCCTTTTTCCGGCAATGTGTCGCTATGGTTACCATTTGCGCCCCTCGGGTGGGGCGTTCGGGGCGGGTGCGTTGCCGAAGGCGCGACGGTTTCGGCGCCTGCCGCCGGGCCTGACTGCGACCTGAGACCGCCACCCGGCGCAGATCCTGTGGGCGGGCACAGCAGGCCCCCAAGATCCGACCGCATCCCCCAAAAGAAACGCCGCCGCCCGAGGACCCCGGGCGGCGGCGCGCTGTCAACAATCCCCGTCGGGCCGGGATCAGGCCTTCTTCAGCACCCGGTTGCCCAGCGTCTCGGCGATCTGAACCGCGTTCAGCGCCGCGCCCTTGCGCAGGTTGTCCGAAACGCACCAGAAGTTCAGACCGTTCTCGATGGTCGAATCCTGACGGATGCGGCTGATGAAGGTGGCGAAATCGCCGACGCATTCGACCGGCGTGACGTAGCCGCCGTCCTCGCGCTTGTCGATCACCATGATGCCGGGCGCCTCGCGCAGGATGTCGCGGGCCTCGTCCTCGTCGAGGAACTCCTCGGTCTCGATGTTGATCGCCTCGGCGTGGCCGACGAAGACCGGCACGCGCACGCAGGTCGCGGTGAGCTTGATCGAGCTGTCGACGATCTTCTTGGTCTCGGCGACCATCTTCCACTCTTCCTTGGTGGAGCCGTCCTCGAGGAAGACGTCGATATGCGGGATCACGTTGAAGGCGATCTGCTTGGGATAGACCTTGGGCTTCACCTCGTCGGTGGGGTTGTAGACCGCCTTGGTCTGGTCCCAGAGCTCGTCCATGGCATCCTTGCCCGAGCCCGAGACCGACTGGTAGGTCGAGACCACCACGCGCTTGATCTTGGCGCGGTCGTGCAGCGGCTTCAGCGCCACCACCATCTGCGCGGTCGAGCAGTTGGGGTTGGCGATGATGTTCTTCTTGGCATAGCCCTCGACGGCCTCGGGGTTCACCTCGGGCACGATCAGCGGCACGTCCGGGTCGTAGCGGTAGAGCGAGGAGTTATCGATCACCACGCAGCCCGCCTCGGCGGCCTTGGGGGCGTATTTCTTGGTGGCATCCGAGCCGATGGCGAAGAGCGCCATGTCCCAGCCGGTGAAGTCGAAGGTGTCGAGGTCTTGGGTCTTCAGCGTCTGGTCCCCGAAGCTGACCTCGGTGCCGAGCGAGCGGCGCGAGGCCAGGACGGCCAGCTCGTCGACCGGAAACTCGCGCTCGGCGAGGATGTTCAGCATTTCGCGGCCCACGTTGCCGGTGGCGCCGACGACGGCGATTCTATAGCCCATCAGATCCCTCCTTGGGTCTTGGCTTCGGTCAGGTCCGGGCGGCGTGCCCGGCGCGAGATTGGCGCGCTAACTAGCGCAGCCGGGGGCGGACGGAAAGGGGGCACCGATGCGGCGCCCCCGCTCCGGGGCTCGGGTCAGCGGTCGGGAATGCGGTCGCGGGCCGGCTCGACGGGCCATTTCGCGATCTCCTCGAGCGCCTCGTCGGCGGTCTCGACGAAGCGGAACAGCTCGAGGTCCTCGGCCCCGATGGTGCCCGCCTCGGCCAGCGCCTCCCAGTCGACGATGCGGCGCCAGAATTCCTCGCCGAAAAGCAGCACCGGCATCCGGTTCATCCGCCCGGTCTGGATCAGCGTCAGCGCCTCGAAGAGCTCGTCGAGCGTGCCGAAGCCGCCGGGGAAGACGCAGACCGCGCGGGCGCGCATCAGGAAGTGCATCTTGCGCAGCGCGAAGTAATGGAAGTTGAAGGCCAGCTCGGGCGTCACGTATTCGTTCGGCGCCTGTTCGTGCGGCAGCACGATGTTGAGCCCGATCGAGCGGCCGCCGGCCTCTTCGGCGCCGCGGTTGCCGGCCTCCATGACGCCGGGGCCGCCGCCGGTCACGATCACGTCGCGGCCGCCCAGGTGTTCGAGCGAATATTCCGTCATCCGACGGGAGAAGACGCGGGCCTCCTCGTAGTATTTCGACAGATCCGCCAGCGTCTTGGTCCGGGCCTTGTCGCGCTGGTCGGGCGCGGGGATGCGGGCGCCGCCGAAGAGCACCACGGTGGTCTCGATCCCCGCCTCGTCGAGCAGCATCTCGGGCTTCAGGAGTTCGAGCTGCAGCCGCACCGGGCGCAGCTCGGGCCGGCAGAGGAAATCGTCGTCGGTAAAGGCGAGCCTATAGGCCGGCGAGCGCGTCTGCGGCGTGTCCGGCACCTCGCGGGCGGCCTTGCGGTCGCGCCCGGCGTCGCGGAACTGGGTCTTGCGTCTGTCCTTCATCGGGCCTCTCGGTCACTGGTCGCCCCTGACCTAGCCCGCTTTGCCGGTGGCCGCCAGTGAGGTGGTGGGGGGTGGGGAAGAGTTGGGATGCGTGGAGCAGCCGGGCCGAACGAGGAAGCGGTGTGGAGCCCCCGCCTCGGCACAGTGACGACCGCCGACCACCCACGCGCGCCCTTGCGCCCGAATAGCATCAAAGATGCCGGGCGCGCGCCGGACCGGCCCGATGGGCCGGCGCTCTTGTGGGCGAAGCACACAGATCGCCCCTAGCCCTGACCTTGCGTGGATAAAGCGCATTGATCAGAGGTCAGCAGCGCCGGCCTCCGGTCCGGTGCGCGCCCTCCGTTGTCCTTGTTGCAAGGTGGTCGGGCCCTCCTGCCCGCGCACCGACGGCCTGCCCATTGCACCAAAGCGATCCGGTGCCGTCAGCGCGTCTTGCGCCCGAACAGCACCAAAGGTGCCGGGCGCGCACCGGACCGGCCCGATGGGCCGGCGCTCCATGGGGCGGCGCGCTCAGCTATCCCCTAGCCCTGACCTTGCGTGGATAAAGCGCCCCGCTCAGAGGTTGGCAGCGCCGGCCCCCGGTCCGGCGCGCGCCCTCCGTCGGGACCTGTGGCGCGGGAAGGCGCCCCCGCCCCTCACATCCGCCCCGCCACCGCGATACTTTTCGCCGCCCGGATCACAGGCTATGAGGGCGCAACAGCAGCACAACGCGAAGGACGGAACCCCATGGATATCGCCCAGCTCGAAACCGCGATCGAAACCGCCTGGGAGGGCCGCGCCGAGATCACCCCGGCCACCGGAGGCGAAACCCGCGAGGCCATCGAGGACACGCTGAACGCGCTCGACCGCGGTGAGCTCCGCGTCGCCGAGAAGCAGGCGAACGGCGACTGGCACGTCAACCAATGGGCCAAGAAGGCCGTGCTCCTGGGCTTCCGCATCAAGGACATGGAAATCCAGCCCGGCGGCCCGCAGGGCGGCGGCTGGTGGGACAAGGTCGACAGCAAGTTCAAGGGCTGGGGCGACAACCAGTGGCGCGCCGCGGGCTTCCGCGCGGTGCCGAACGCGGTGGTGCGCAAATCGGCCTATATCGCGCCCGGCGTGGTGCTGATGCCCTCTTTCGTGAACCTCGGCGCGCATGTCGACGAGGGCACCATGGTCGACACCTGGGCCACGGTCGGCTCCTGCGCGCAGATCGGCAAGAACGTGCACCTCTCGGGCGGCGTCGGCATCGGCGGCGTGCTCGAGCCCATGCAGGCCGGCCCCACGATCATCGAGGACAACTGCTTCATCGGCGCCCGCTCGGAAGTGGTCGAAGGCTGCATTGTGCGCGAGGGCTCGGTCCTCGGCATGGGCGTCTACATCGGCCAGTCCACCAAGATCGTCGACCGCGAGACCGGCGAGGTCTTCATGGGCGAGGTGCCGCCCTATTCGGTGGTGGTTTCGGGCTCCATGCCGACCAAGAACAACCTCAACCTCTACTGCGCGGTGATCGTGAAGCGCGTGGACGAGCGCACCCGCTCCAAGGTCGGCATCAACGAGCTTCTGCGCGACTGAGCGCGACCCCGCCCGCATCTTGCGGGAAACCAAAGCCCGGCCCGGTCGTTGTGCGAGGAATGACCGGGCCGCGCCATGATCTCTGAGCTATCCAATCCGCTTCTTTTCGGGGTCTTCGCCCTGGCCGCCCTGGCGGTGATCCTGGCCTCGATCCGGGCGACCGCGCTGGCCGACATCCTGGCCGACCGCACCCAGATCGGCGAGGCCATGGCCGGCGGGCTGATCCTCGGCGCGGCCACATCGCTGGCGGGCGTGGTGGTCTCGGTCAATGCCGCCTGGTCGGGCGACGGCAGCTACGCCTTCTCGAACGCCGTCGGCGGCATCGCGGCGCAGACGCTTTTCCTGGCCATCGCCGATCTCTTGCACCGGCGCGCCAACCTCGAACATGCCGCCGCCGAGCCCGCCAACCTGTTCCAGGCGGTGATGCTGATCGTGCTGCTGAGCATGCCGCTTCTCGCGATCTCGGGCCCGGACGTGGCCTACTTCGGCGTGCACCCGGTCTCGCTGGCGCTGTTTCTTGCCTATCTCGCGGGGGTGAAGCTGGCCTCCTCGGTGCGCGAGGACCCGATGTGGCGGCCGGTGCGCACCTCCGACACCCGCCACGACGAGCCCGAGGACACTGACGAACCGCAGAAATCCGCCCGCGGCCCGGCCATGAGCTTCGTCGGGCTGGTGGCCATCATGGGCCTCGGCGGCTGGGTCATCAGCCAGACCGGCGGTGTCTTCATCGAGCGCTTCTCGCTCTCCTCAAGCCTCGTCGGCGCGCTGGTCACCGCAGTCGTGACCTCGCTGCCCGAGTTCGTCACCACGCTGGTCGCCGTGCGCCGCGGCGCGCTGCAGCTCGCCGTGGGCGGCATCATCGGCGGCAATACCTTCGACACGCTCTTCCTGGTCGCCGCCGACATGGCCTATCGCGACGGCTCGATCTACCACGCGACGCAGGCCAACGACCTCTACTGGCTGGCCACGGGTCTCTTGATGACCGCGGTGCTTCTGGGCGGGCTGATCCTGCGCCAGCGCGAAGGCCCGGGCAGGATCGGCATCGAGAGCGTCTTGATGATGGGCATCTATCTGACCGCCATGGTGATCGAGATCTTCGCGCGCAGCCCCTCCGGCGCGGGCGGGAGCTGAGGTTTTTTCTTGAGGCATGACATGAGCAAAGGAGACGGGAGATGACAGGTATCGGCTGGTTCGCGGCCCTGATCGTCGGCGCCATCGCCGGCTGGATCGCGGAGAAGATCATGAAGGCGCGGCACGGGCTTCTGACGAACATCGTGCTCGGCATCCTCGGCGCGGTGGTGGGCAACTGGCTGCTCTACGCGCTGATCGACCGGACGCTGCACGGCTGGCAGGGCCAGCTGGTGGTCGGCGCCGGCGGGGCCTGCCTGCTGATCTGGCTGTGGCGGGCGATCCGGCGGTAGGGGTGGCTTGGGGGTGTTGGGGCGCTCGGGCCTGAAAGCCAGCCCACGGAGAGCCCCCAAAGCCGCCGCACCGCCAAGTGCGGCCCCCCACATCCAAGCCCACCCCCGCGCTCAACACGCTCCACCAGAGGGCGCGCGCCGGACCGGGGGCCGGCGCTGCTGACTGCTGAGCTAAACGCTTAATCCCGGCAAGGTCAGGACTAGAGGCGAACTAAGCACGCCACTCCAAGGAGCGCCGGCCCAAGGGGCCGGTCCGGCGCGCGCCCGGCACCTTCGGTGCTATTCGGGCGCAAGAGGGCACTATGGCCCAAGCCCGGCATCTTCGGTGCTGTTCGGCCGCAAGAGAGCGCCACCGCCCCAGTGCGGCATCTTCGGTGCTGTTTGGGCGCAAGTGAGCGCCATGGCCCACGCACGGCACCTTCGGTCCTGTTCGGGCGCAGGACCCGCGCCTCCTCATACCGTTACCTCTCTAAACACGGCCAACCCCCGCCCCACGCTTGACAACCCCGCCCTCAGACCCGAGGAAGCGCATATGGCAAGCGAGAGCGGCAAGAAGCAGAAGGTCTACACCCTGGTGGTCCAGGTCGGGCGCAAGTCCGGCGACGGGTTGCCCGAGGGCGCCTCGGGCGCGGCGCTGATGTGTTACGCCTCGGGCGTGGACGAGGCCGAGGCCGTGCGCGAGACCGTGGCGATCCTGAAACAGGCCGACCTGGCGCCCCTCGACGTGACCGGCCACGGCACCGAGGAGGACCGCCGCGAGGCCGGCCACGAGATCGACGCCGAGGAGGCCGCGCTCATGGCCCGCGCGCTCGAGGAGAACTCGGTGATCGTGGCGCAGATCACGCCGTTCTTCGACAAGGACTGAGCCGGGGCTTCGGGCCGCCCGCAAGACCGCCCTCAAGCGCCCGGGCTCACGCCGCCCGGGCCTCTGCCAACGTCACCGCCTCGAAAGGCCGCAAGGTCTGGTAGCCCGCGCGCAGGTGCTCGGGGAAGCGCGCGTCCTCGAGCCCGGCAAACAGCGAGGCCGCCCGCAGCGCGCGGTCGCGGCGCAGGCGGCCAAGGTAAAGGCTCTCGAGCCCCGCGCCCGCCACCCGCAGCGCATCATGCCGCGCCAGCACCACCTGCACGTAGCTGAGGACGGTGCCGGTCTGCGCGCGGTAGCCGGTGAAGCCGTTGGCCAGCGCCTCGGCGGGGATCAGCACCGCCTCGCGCCCGAAAAGATATTCCACGTCCGAGCCGCCGATCACCAGCCGCTGCTGCGGTGCGATGGTGATGTCGCGGGTCAGCCCGAGGTAGGGCGCGCGCAGGGTCACCGGGGCGAAGGCGCCCATGGCGGGCACCTCGCGGGTCACCACCGCGACGACCTCCTGCGCGCCGCCCAGGGTCAGCACCCGGTCGCCGGGGCGCAGCGCATCGGCGCGGCGCGGCCCGCGCAGGGTCTCGACCGGGGTGCCGGCGGTCAGGCTCGGCATCGGGCCCACGGGCTCTACCGCGTCGGAGATCGCGCAGTAGATCACGTCGCGGTCGCGCTCGCAGAGCTCCGGCCGCTCGATCATCGTGTAGAGATCCTCGAGCATGAGCGGCGGCGGCGGCGGGGTCTCGAGCATCCGCACCCGGTCGCTCTCGGGGCGTTCGACGGTCAGCCGCCCCCAGCGCGCCGGCGCGTCCCAGGAGAAGGTGAGCCGCAGGGTGTCGGTGCGTTCCTCGCTCTCGGGCGGGACGACGGAGTGAAAGACCGCGTCGCCCTGGGCGAGGATCACCACCACCCCGCCGCCGGGCACCGCCTGGAAGGAGATGCGCCCGGCCCAGGGGTGGCGGCGCTCGTAGCCCAGAAGCGTCTGCGGGCGGCCCTCGGGCGAGAGCCGGGTCTCGATCACGATGGAGCCGCGGGTCTGCAGGCGGTAGCGCGCCTGGGCGTCGGGCCCGAAGACCGCGGCATGGGACCAGCGCCGTTCGGCGTCGGAGACGGCGATCCAGCTCATGCGGGGTGGTCCCGGAAGGCGCCCTCAGGCGCGCCACGAGACGCGACGCGCGGGGCGCTGCGGACAGGCGGCTTGGGCAGGACGGCAAACGGCAGAACCATGCGCCCAGCTATACGCCAGTTCCCCGCGCGGGGCACCGGCAAAGACCCGGTGCGGCGCGATTTCTGCGACAGACGGCGCGCAGGGCGCACGCGCCCCCCACCCCGGCCCGCTCCGCGCGGCAATTGCATTGCCGGGGCGGCTGGATTAGCCCAAGACCACGCCAGAGCCGGAGCCTCCCCATGCCCAAAGATCCCGTCGCGCTGACCGCCGAGTTGATCCGCTGCCCCTCGGTCACCCCCGAAGAAGGCGGCGCGCTCCAGCTCCTTGAGGAAGAGCTGACCGCGGCGGGCTTCGCCTGCGCCCGCGCCGACCGGGGCGGGGTGGCCAACCTCTTCGCGCGCTGGGGCGAGAAGGGCCACGCCCGCACCTTCGGCTTCAACGGCCATACCGACGTGGTGCCGGTGGGCGACCGCGCGGCCTGGAGCCGCGACCCCTTCGGCGCCGAGATCGACGCGGGCATCCTCTGGGGCCGGGGCGCGACCGACATGAAGTCCGGCATCGCGGCCTTCGTCTCGGCGGCCACGCATTTCGTCACCGAGACCCCGCCCGAGGGCGCGGTGATCCTGGCCATCACCGGCGACGAGGAAGGCCCCGCCCAGGACGGCACGAAGGCGCTTCTCGACCACATGCAGGCCGAGGGCGAGCGCATGTCGGTCTGCCTCGTGGGCGAGCCCACCTGCCCCGAGGAGATGGGCGAGATGATGAAGATCGGCCGGCGCGGCTCTCTCTCGGCCTGGGTCACGGTCAAGGGCGTGCAGGGCCATGCCGCCTATCCGCACCGCGCCAAGAACCCCTGCCACGCGCTGGTGCGGCTCTTCGACCGGCTGGCCGGGCGGCGGCTCGACGAGGGCACCGAGCATTTCGACACCTCCTCGCTGCAGGTGGTCAGCCTCGACGTCGGCAACCCCGCCACGAATGTCATCCCCGCCGAGGCCCGCGGTCTCTTGAACATCCGCTTCAACGACCTGCACGACGGCGCGTCGCTGTCGGACTGGCTGACCCGCGAGGCCGCCGAGGTCGACCGCGCCTTCGGCACCGAGACCCGGCTCGAGATCAAGGTCTCGGGCGAGGCTTTCCTGACCCCGCCGGGGCCGCTTTCGGACCTCGTGGCCGAGGCGGTCGAGGCCGAGACCGGGCGGCGGCCGGTGCTCTCGACCACCGGCGGCACCTCGGATGCGCGCTTCGTCAAGGACCACTGCCCGGTGGTCGAGTTCGGCCTTGTCGGCAAGACCATGCACCAGGTCGACGAACATGTGCCGGTGGCGCAGATCACCCAGCTTTCCGCCGTCTACCGCCGCATCCTCGCGGCCTATTTCGCATGAGCCTGGAGATCGCTCCGAGCCCCGATTTCGCCCCGGTCCGCGCCCTGCGCGAGGCGGTCTTCGTCACCGAGCAGGGCTTCGACCCGGCCGGAGAGTTCGACGCGATCGACGGTGAGGCGGTGCATCTCCTGGCCCGGCTCGACGGCGCGCCGGTGGGCTGCGCGCGGCTCTACGAGGTGGCGGGCGAAGGCCGGATCGGGCGGATCTGCGTCCTCTCCGAGGGCCGGGGCCGCGGCATCGGTGCAGCCCTGGTCGAGGCGGGGCTCGCGCATTTCCGCGCCCGCGGGCTGGCCACGGTCGCGCTTTCCGCCCAGGTCCGGGCGGCGGCCTTCTACGAGGGGCTCGGCTTCACCGCCTACGGCGGGATCATCGACGACGAAGGCGTGCCGCACAGGATGATGCGCCGCGCGCCCTGAAAGGCCCCGTGACGACCCCGGGCCCGCGTGCTAACTGCGCATCCATGGCACAGCTTCCCACCAAGGCAGAGATCCTCGACTGGATCGCCGAGAACCCGACCCAGACGGCCAAGCGCGACATCGCCAAGGCCTTCGGGATCAAGGGCGCGCAGCGCATCGACCTCAAGCAGATGCTCAAGGAGCTCGAGAACGAGGGGCATCTCGAGAAGCGCAAGAAGACCTACCGTGACCCCGACCGGCTGCCGCCGGTCAGCGTCCTTGAGGTGCTCGAGCCCGGCGCGGACGGCGATCTCTTCGCCAAGCCGATGGAATGGCACGGCGAGGGGCGCGAGCCGGTGGTGCTGATCGTGGCGCGGGACAGCGACCCAGCACTCGGGGCCGGCGACCGCATCCTGGCGCGGCTCCAGGAGGTGAAGGACACCGACCACGACTACGAGGCGCGGCTGATCCGGCGCATCGGCACCAACCCCAAGAAGGTGGTGGGCATCTTCCGAAAAAGCGCCGAGGGCGGGCGCATCGCCCCGATCGAGAAGGGCTCGGACCGCGAATGGCGCGTCGGCGCCGATGCCGCGGGCGGCGCCAAGGACGGCGAGCTGGTCGAGGCCGAGCAGATCGGCCCGCGCGGGCGCATGGGCGCGCCCCGCGCCCGGGTCACCGCCCGGATCGGCGATCCCTCCGAACCGCGCGCGGTCTCGCTCATCGCGATCCACCAGCACGGCATTCCCGACGATTTCCCCGAGGACGTCCTCGCCGAGGCCGACCGGATGAAGCCTGCGGGCCTCAAGGGCCGGACCGACCTGCGCGAGCTGCCCTTGGTGACCATCGACCCCTCGGACGCGCGCGACCACGACGACGCGGTCTATGCCGCGCCCGACGCGGACCCGAAGAACCCCGGCGGGCACATCCTCTGGGTCGCCATCGCCGATGTGGCGCATTACGTGCGCCCCGGCAGCGCGCTCGACCGCGAGGCGCGCAAGCGCGGCAATTCCAGCTATTTCCCCGACCGGGTGGTGCCGATGCTGCCCGATCGGCTCTCGGGCGATCTCTGCTCGCTGCACGAAGGCGTGCCGCGCGCCTGCCTGGCGGTGCGCATGGTGCTCGATGCCGAGGGCAACAAGAAGAGCCACACATTCGAACGCGCGCTGATGCGCTCGCCCGCCTCGCTGACCTACCAGGAGGTGCAGGCGGCTTTTGACGGCGAGCCCGCCGACCATGTGGCGCCGCTGCTCGACGACGTGGTGAAACCGCTCTACGCGGCCTATTACGCGCTCCGCGCCGCGCGCGAGCGCCGCCAGCCGCTGGAGCTGGACCTGCCCGAGCGGCGCATCCAGCTGTCCGAGGAGGGCAAGGTCACCAGCGTCAACTTCGTCGACCGGCTGGACGCGCACCGGATGATCGAGGAATTCATGGTGCTGGCCAATGTCGCCGCCGCCGAGACGCTGATCGCCAAGAAGACGCCGCTGCTGTTCCGGGTCCACGAGGAGCCGCCGCAGGACAAGCTCGAAAGCCTGCGCGACACCGCCGATGCGGCGGGGCTGACGCTGGCCAAGGGGCAGGTCCTGAAGACCCGGCACCTCAACCAGCTGCTCGCCGATGCGGCGGCGGGCGACGAGGCCGAGCTGATCAACCTCTCGACCCTGCGCGCCATGACCCAGGCCTATTACGCGCCGAAGAACTTCGGCCACTTCGGCCTGGCGCTGCAGAACTACGCGCATTTCACCTCGCCGATCCGGCGCTATTCCGACCTGATCGTGCACCGCGGGCTGATCTCGGCGCATGGCTGGGGCGAGGACGGGCTGTCACAGACCGACGTCGAGACGCTGGAGCAGACCGGCACGCATATCTCCGACACCGAGCGGCGCAGCATGGTCGCAGAACGCGACACCACCGACCGCTACCTCGCGGCCTATCTCTCGGACCGTGTGGGCGCGGAGTTCACCGGGCGGATCGCGGGCATCGCCAAGTTCGGCGTCTTCGTGAAGCTCGACGAGACCGGCGCCGACGGGCTGGTCCCGATGCGCAACCTCGGGCGCGAGTATTTCCACTTCGACCGCGACGAGGGCACGCTGATGGGCGCCGAGACCGGCACCGTCGTGCGGCTGGGCCAGCGCGCCCGGGTCAAGCTGATCGAGGCCGCCCCGGTGACCGGCGGCATCGCCTTCGACCTGCTCGAGCTCGAGGACCAGGAGATGCCCCAGGGTGGCGGCGGCGGCCGGCGCGGCGGCGGCAAACCGCCCCGGAAGACGCGCGGCAAGCCCGGCAAGCCGCCCAAGCGCAAGCTCGAACGCGCAAAGAAGAAGGACGCCGCGGGCAAGACCAAGGAAAAGCGGCGCCGGCTCTCGCGCGGGTGATCGGCAAGGCCTTGCCCGCCCCGCAGGCGGTGCTTTGCGCGGGCCCGCGCAGCGGATAGAGTGCCGCGCAAACGAGCAGCAGACCCGGTTAGGCCCATGAAACTTGCGCCGCTGTCCCTTGCCCTGGCCGCCCTAGGCACCCTGGCCCAGGCCGCGCCCGAGCTTTCCATCCGCCCCGAGGCCCGCCCCGGCGCGGGCCAGGCGCCCTCGCCCATCGAGGTGCTCTTGCGGCCCGAGGACCTCTCGGACCTGAGCCAGGCGGGCTTCGAGACCTGGATCGCCGCCTTCCGGCCCTATGCCCTGGCCGAGGGCATCTCGGCCGCGACCTACGACGAGGCCTTCGCCAGCGCGCGCTTCGATCCCGGCATCGTCGAGAAGGACCGGCGGCAGAACGAGTTCACCAAGACCATCTGGGACTACCTCGACACCGCCGTCTCGGACGCGCGGGTCGCCAATGGCCGCGCGGCGCTCAAGGCGCAGGGCGCGACGCTCGACCGGATCGAGGCGGAATACGGCGTCTCGAAAGAGATCGTGACCGCGATCTGGGGGCTGGAATCGGCCTATGGCGGCTTCAAGGGCACCACGCCGACGCTGGGCGCGCTCGCCACCCTCGCCTACGAGGGCCGCCGCGCCGCCTTCTTCGAGGCCGAGGTCATCGCCGCGCTGAAGATCCTCGAGGCCGGAGAGACCAGCGCGCCGAACCTGCGCGGCTCCTGGGCCGGGGCCATGGGGCACACGCAGTTCATGCCCTCCTCCTACCTGGAGCTCGCGGTCGACTGGACCGGCGACGGGCGGCGCGACATCTGGGGCGAGGACCCCGCCGACGCGCTGGCCTCGACCGCGGCCTACCTGGCCGAACGCGGCTGGCAGACCGGCGTGCCCTGGGGCTTCGAGGTGCTGCTGCCCTCGGATTTCGACTACCTTCAGGCGCGGCGCGACAACACCATGGCGCTGGAAGGCTGGCGCGGGCTGGGCGTGGCCCCGGTGGGTCAACCCGAGGTGCCCGCAGAGACCGAGCTGTCGCTGCTCCTGCCCGCCGGTGCCGATGGCGCGGCCTTCCTGATCTCGGAGAACTTCGAGGTGCTGGAGAGCTACAACACCGCCGATGCCTATGTGATCGCGGTGGGCCACCTGGCGCAGCGGCTCGCGGGCGCGGGCCCGCTGACCAACTCCTGGCCGCGGCAGGACCGGGCGCTGACCTACGACGAGCGGATCGAGCTGCAGGAGCTTCTGCGCGCGGCGGGCTTCGACCCCGAGAAGATCGACGGGCGGATCGGCCCGCTGACCATCGCGGCGGTGCGCAGCTACCAGGACGCCGAGGGGCTGCGGCCGGACGGCTACGTCTCGCTCAGGGTGCTGGAGCACCTGCGGGAGGGATAAGGCTTTAAGCCCTAGCGCAGCGCCTCGGGCGCGCAGCGCCCGCCGGTGAAACAGGTGGTGACGCGGGCGAGGTCTTCCGGGCTGGGCTCGGGGTAGAGGCCCGCCGGGCAGGGGCTCAGCTGCGCCACGTAATCCGCGCCCTGCTGCTCCAGGAAGACCAGGTGCGTGAGCCCGCTTTCGGTGCGCCCGCACCAGGGGCCGAGGCAGATCACGCGCAGCACGATCTCGCGGTCGAAAGCCCGGGCGAAGCCGTCGGGGCCAAGCGATTGGCCCGTCAGCCGGGCGGGAACGTCGGTGGACGCGGCCTTGCCCTCGGTGCCGAAGTCCTCCTTTGGCAGCCGCGCCTCGTCGAAGCTCAGCACACCCGTGACCACGACCCAGAGGTCGTCGTCGGCCTCGGCCATCAGGTAGTCGCGGGCGACATCGGCGGGCATGCAGGAGAGCGCCCGCGCGGGGCCGGGCAGCAGCGTGGCGGCGAGGAGCGCGGGAAGAATGGCTGCGGCGAGGCCGCGAGGGCGTGCCGGGACCGCCTTTGGCCGCTTGATCGGAGAGGCAAGACGCCCCACCGCTTCACACCACCCAAACCCGAAGCGCCGCGCCGGAGCCGTCCCGCGCCGCCTCCGGGCCTGGGCGCTCACAGCTTCGGGCCCAGCTCGGCGACCACCGCCTCGTAGACCGCGCGCTTGAACGGCACGATCTGGCCCGGCAGCTCGGCCACCGGCAGCCAGCGCCAGGAGGAGAACTCCGGGTGGTCGGTTTCGATCGTCACCTCGTCGTCGGTGCCCAGAAAGCGCAGCAGGAACCACTTCTGCTTCTGGCCCTTGAAGCGGCCCTTCCAGATCCGCGGCACGATCTCATGCGGCAGGTCGTAGGTGACCCAATCGGCGGTCTCGGCCTCGACGCGGACCCGCTCGGCGGGGATGCCGGTCTCTTCGAGCAGCTCGCGCAGCGCCGCCTCGCGCGGGGCCTCGCCGGGGTCGATCCCGCCCTGCGGCATCTGCCAGGCGGGCAGCTCGCTGTCGATGCGCTGGCCGACGAAGACCTCGCCCTTCGCATTGGCCAGCATCACCCCCACGCAGGGACGGTAGGGCAGCGCGTCGATCTCGGCCGGGGTCATCGGCACCTCGTCGGAAATGTTCGGGATCTCTGGAACGGAAACGCGGCGCGGCACCCCGGACGGGGCCCCCGCGCCGCGCATCGGCTTACTGGCTCTCGCTCTCGCCTTCGCCATCTTCGGGGGCGGTGACGCCGGCCCCCTGAGACAGGGCCTGCACCTCGGGCCCCAGCGCCGAGAGGCCCTTGAGGATGTCGATGGCATAGGCCAGCTGGTAGTCCTCTTCGCGCAGGGCCGCGGCCTGTTCGGCCTTCTCGCGGTCCTCCTCGATCTGGCGGATCTCGTCTTCGGAGAGTGAGTCGTTGTCGAGCGCGCCGCGCAGGTCGGCCTCGGAGCGGGTCGGCAGGCCGTTGGCCTCCTCGTCCTCCTCCTCTTCGGGCTGGCGGGGCGGCTGGGCGACGATGATGTCGGGCGAGACGCCGAGCGCCTGGATCGACCGGCCCGAGGGCGTGTAGTAGCGCGCCGTGGTCAGGCGCATGGCGCCCTGCCCGCGCAGCGGCATGACCGTCTGCACCGAGCCCTTGCCGAAGCTCTTGGTGCCCACGACGATGGCGCGGCGGTGATCCTGCAGCGCGCCCGCGACGATCTCGGAAGCCGAGGCCGAGCCGCCGTTGATCAGCACCACGATGGGCTTGCCCTCGGCGAGGTCGCCCTGGGTGGCGTTGTAGCGGTCGCCGTCGGCCGGATCGCGGCCCCGGGTCGAGACGATCTCGCCGGCCTCGAGGAAGGCGTCGGAGACCTTGATCGCCTGGTTCAAGAGCCCGCCGGGGTTGTTGCGCAGGTCGATGACGAAGCCGTTGACGTTCTCCATGCCGCCCAGCGTCTCGACCTCTTCGGCGAGCCCCTCCTCGAGGTTGGGATAGGTCTGATCGTTGAAGGTCGTGACCCGCAGGACCACCGACTGGCCCTGGGTGCGGGTGCGCACGGCGGTCAGGGTGATCGTGTCGCGCACGATCTCGACGTCGAAGGGTTCGGCCTCGCCCTCGCGGACGATGGTGATCAGGATCTCGGAGCCCACCGGCCCGCGCATCAGGTCGACCGCCTCGTCGAGGGTCAGGCCCAGCACCGACTCGCCGTCGACATGGGTGATGAAGTCGCCGGCCTCGATCCCGGCCTCTTCGGCGGGGGTGCCGTCGATCGGCGAGACCACCTTCACGAAGCCGTCTTCCTGGGTGACCTCGATGCCGAGCCCGCCGAACTCGCCGCGGGTCTGCACCCGCATGTCGGCGGCGTCATCGGGCGAGAGGTAGCTCGAATGCGGGTCGAGCGAGGTCAGCATGCCGTCGATGGCCGCCTCGATCAGCTCCTCCTCGTCGACCACCTCGACGTATTGCGCGCGGATGCGCTCGAAGATGTCGCCGAAGAGGTCGAGCTGTTCGTAGACGCTGGCCTTCTTCGCCTCTTCCTGAGCCAGAAGCGGGCCCACGAACTGGGTCGTCGCGACGATACCGGCGAGCGTGCCGCCGATCGCGGCCATGACGAATTTCTTCATGCCTTGATTATCCCTTGTCGGTTGCGAACCAGTCCAGCGGGTTCACCGGCCGGTCTCCCTCTCTTACCTCTATATAGAGCGTTTCGGGTCTGGCGTTTCCACCCCCCGCGCCGCCCTGTAACACAGAGGTGTTGTCTTCCGCGCCGCCCATCAGCCCGACCGGCGCGCCCGCCGGCAGCACCTGCCCGGCCGCGCCGTAGACCGTGCCGAGCCCGGCCAGGACGAACAGCAGGTCGGGCTTCGGCTCCAGGACCGCGACCAGCCCGTAGTCGAGCAGCGGCCCGAGGTAGCGGATCGTGGCCGAGACCGGGGTGGTCACCAGCGCGCCCGGCGCGGTCGCCAGCACCACGCCCGGGCGGGTGACGCCCGCGGCATCGGCCTCTCCGGCGCGGCGCAAGAGCTGACCCGCGACCGGCAGCGGCACCGCCCCGGGCTTGAGCGCGGCGTCTTCCTCGGTGGGGGCGACGGCGCCCTCGGTCAGATCGGAGAGCCCGCTGGCGAAGCCCGAGAGCGTCTCGGTCGCCGAGATCAGCGCGCCGATCCGGGCCGGGTCCTCGGTGAAGCGCTGCGGCAGGTCGGTCCGGTCGGCCACCGCCTGGCTCAGCGCAGCGCGCGCGGTCTGTAGCCCCTCCAGCCCGTCGCGCAGGTCCTCGGCGGCGTTCTCCTGCAGGAGCCGCAGGGTCTCGACCTCTTCCAGATCGCCGCGCAGCGCCACCGCCTGGGCCACGAGCCCCGGGGTCACCGCCGCGACCAGCATGCCCGAGCGCGCCGCGCCGACCGGGCCTTCGGGGTGCAGCATCTGCTGGGTCACATCGCTGCGCCCCAGGGTCTGCAGCGCCGCCAGAAGCTCGGCCAGCTCGCCCTCGCGGCCGGCGAGGCTGCGGCGCAGCTGGGTCTCGCGGATCGCCGCGTCGCGCAGCCCGTCGCGCATGGCCGCCAGCCCGTCCTCATAGGCGCGGATGGTCTCGGTCAGCGCCGCCACCCGGTCCGAGGACCGCTCGGCCGCATCGAGCCGCGCCGCCGCCTGGTCGAGCGCCTCCGCCGCGCCGCGCGCCCGCGCCGCGGCCTCCTGCGCCGCGAGCGGCGCGGGCCCGAGCGCGAGGGTCAGCCCCAGGCAGAGGAGCGCCGCGCGGATCATCTGCGGATGAGGCTCCGGCCGGTCATCTCTTCGGGCTGATCGAGGCCCATGAGTTCCAGGAGCGTCGGCGCGAGGTCGGCCAGCCGGCCCTTGTCGAGCCGCGCGCCCTCGGGCCCGCCGACCATGATGACCGGCACCGGGTTTAGTGTATGCGCGGTATGCGGCCCGCCGGTCTCGGGGTCGGTCATCACGTCGCAATTGCCGTGATCGGCGGTGACGATCATCGCCCCGCCGGCCTTCTCCATGGCCTCGAGCGCGGCACCGAGCCCCTGGTCGACCGCCGCGCAGGCGGCCTTGGCGGCCTCGAGGTCGCCGGTATGGCCGACCATGTCGGGGTTGGCGTAGTTCACCACGATGAGGTCGTAGCCCTTCTCGATGGCTTCGACGAAAGCCTGTGTCACCTCGGGGGCGCTCATCTCGGGCTGCAGGTCGTAGGTCGCCACGTCGGGGCTTTTCGGCATGTGCCGGTCCTCGCCCGGTTCGGGCTCTTCCTTGCCGCCGTTCAGGAAGAAGGTGACATGGGGGTATTTCTCGGTCTCCGCGAGGCGGAATTGCGTGAGCCCCTTGCCGGCCACCCAGGCGCCCAGCGTGTTGACCACCGGCCGCTTGGGATAGGCGGTGGTCATGTAGCGATTGTGGCGGTCGGAATATTCCACCATGCCGAGCAGCGCCGAAAGCGCGGGCGCCTCGCGCTCGAAGCCGTCGAACTCCGCATCACCCAGCGCGGCGAGGATCTCGCGGGCGCGGTCGGCGCGGAAGTTCAGGCAGAAGAGCCCGTCGCCCTCGGCGAGACCCGCGTAGCCGTCGATCACCGTGGCGGGGATGAACTCGTCGGATGTGCCCGCCTCGTAGGCCGCGGCGACGGCCTCGGGGGCGGTGCGCGCCAGTTCGCCCTCACCCTTGGCGATGGCGTCATAGGCGGTCTTCACCCGGCCCCAGCGGTTGTCGCGGTCCATGGCGAAATAGCGCCCGATCACCGTGCCGATCATCGCCGTCTCGGGCAGCTTGGACTGCAGCTCGGGCAGGAAATCGTCCGCCGATTTCGGCGCCACGTCGCGGCCGTCGGTGATCGCGTGGACGACCACCTCGAGCCCCTTGTCGGTCAGGAGCCGCGCGGCGGCGACGATATGGTCGAGATGCCCGTGCACCCCGCCGTTCGAGACCACGCCGAAAAGATGCGCCCGGCCTCCGGCTTCGGAGACGCGGCCTGCGAAGTCCAGGATCGCCTCGTTGGAGAAGAAGCTGCCGTCCTCGATCGCGAGGTCGATCTGGCCGAGGTCCATGGCCACGACGCGCCCCGCGCCGATGTTGGTATGGCCGACCTCGGAGTTGCCCATCTGCCCCGAGGGCAGCCCCACGTCCGGCCCATGGGTGGTCAGCGTCGCATTGGGGCATTCGGCCATGAGCCGGTCCATCACCGGCGTCTCGGCCAGCGCCGGGGCATTGGCCTCGCGGCGCTCGGACAGGCCCCAGCCGTCGAGGATGGTCAGGATGACGGGTTTGGGCATGGGCACCTCGCTGAGTTGCTACAGAACCCGCTTAACGCGAAGGCGGGGACACGAAAAGGCCCGCGTGCCCGCGCGCGGCGGCACGCGGGGACTTGCTGATCGGCTGGCCCGCAAACGGCAACGGGCCCGCCGTTGGGAGGCGGGCCCGTCGTGATGTCGGGATCTGACTTACCCTCAGGCGGGCAGCGCACCGCCCTGCAGGGATTTCACCACCAGCTCGCCCTCGCCCCGGGCCTTCATCGCCTGGGCGGCGGCATGGGCGCCGGCGAGCGTGGTGAAATAGGGGATCTTGTCATAAAGCGCGACCGAGCGGATCTCGCGGCTGTCGGCGATGGCCGCGGCGCCCTCGGTGGTGTTCATCACCAGCTGGATTGCCCCGTCCTTGAGCTGGTCGACCACGTTGGGCCGGCCCTCGTAGACCTTCTTGACGATCTCGGCGGGGACGCCCTCGGCCTCGAGGTAGGCCGCGGTGCCGCTGGTCGCGACGATGGTGAACCCCAGCTCCATCAGCGTCTTGGCGGTCTCGATGAGCTGCGGGCCCTTGTCCTCGTCCTTGATCGAGAGGAACACCCGGCCCGCCTCGGGCAGCATGTTGCCGGCGCCGAGCTGCGCCTTCAGGAAGGCGCGCGGGAAGTTGCGGTCCCAGCCCATGACCTCGCCGGTGGAGCGCATCTCGGGGCCAAGCAGCGTGTCGACGCCGGGGAAGCGCGCAAAGGGCATGACCGCCTCCTTAACCGAGAACCAGGGCATCATCGGGTCGGCCAGGGTCATCGGATCGGCCATGGGCACATCGGTGTCATAGTCGATCTTGTCGCCATGCGGCGGACGCTCGGGGAAGGCCGAGAGCGGCTCTCCGGCCATGATCCGCGCCGCGATCGAGGCGATGGCGCTGTCGGTGGCCTTGGCCACGAAGGGCACGGTGCGCGAGGCGCGCGGGTTGACCTCGATCAGGAAGATCGTGCCGTCCTTGACCGCGAACTGCACGTTCATCAGCCCGACTACGCCCAGTTCCAGCGCCAGCGCCACGGTCTGGCGTTTCACTTCCTCGATGATCTCACCCGGCAGCGAATAGGGCGGCAGCGAACAGGCGCTGTCGCCCGAATGGACGCCCGCCTCCTCGATGTGCTGCATGATGCCCGCGACATGCACGGCCTTGCCGTCGCAGAGCGCGTCGACATCCAGTTCGACCGCGCCGGAGAGATAGCCGTCGAGCAGCACCGGCGACTTGCCCGAGACCACGACCGCCTCGGCGATGTAGCGCTTGAGGTGATCCATGTCGCGGACGATCTCCATCGCGCGGCCGCCCAGCACGTAGGAGGGGCGGATCACCAGCGGGAAGCCGATCTCCTCGGCGATGTCGAGCGCCTGGGCGTCCGAGGAGGCGATGCCGTTCTTCGGCTGGCGCAGGCCCAGCTTGTTGACCAGCGCCTGGAAGCGCTCGCGGTCCTCGGCCAGGTCGATGGCGTCGGGCGTGGTGCCGAGGATCGGGATGCCCGCGGCCTCAAGGTCGTTGGCGAGCTTCAGGGGCGTCTGGCCGCCGAACTGCACGATGACCCCGTGCAGCGTCCCGGCCTCCTGCTCGACGCGCAGGATCTCCATGACGTGCTCGAAGGTCAGCGGCTCGAAATAGAGCCGGTCCGAGGTGTCGTAGTCGGTCGACACGGTCTCGGGGTTGCAGTTGATCATGATGGTCTCGTAGCCCGCCTCGGTCAGGGCGAAGCAGGCGTGGCAGCAGCAGTAGTCGAACTCGATGCCCTGGCCGATCCGGTTCGGCCCGCCGCCGAGGATCACCACCTTCTTGGCCTCCGAGGGGCGCGCCTCGCATTCGACCTCGCCCAGAAGCGGCGCCTCATAGGTCGAATACATATAGGGGGTCTGGGCCTCGAACTCGGCCGCGCAGGTGTCGATGCGCTTGAAGACGGCGGTCACGCCGAGCCCGGTGCGATGGGCGCGGATCTCCATCTCCTCGCGGCCGGTCAGCCGCGAGAGCCGCATGTCGGTGAAGCCCATCATCTTCAGCTCGCGCAGGCCGTCGGCGTCCTGCGGCAGGCCCTCGGCGCGGATCTTGGCCTCGGCCTCGACGATCTCGCGGATGCGGGCGAGGAACCAGGGGTCGAACTTGGTGACGCCCTGGATCTCGTCGTCGCCCAGCCCGTGGCGCATCGCCTGGGCAATGGTGCGCAGCCGGTCGGGCGTCGGCATGGAGAGCGCCTTGACCACCGCCGCGCGCTCGGCCTCGTCAAGCGGCGTGCCGCCCTCGGCGGGGGCCGAGACGCCGGCGATCTGCACCTCGTCGAAGCCCGAAAGCCCGGTCTCCATCGAGGCCAGCGCCTTCTGCATCGATTCGTGGATCGTGCGGCCGATGGACATGGCCTCGCCCACCGATTTCATCGCGGTGGTCAGCAGCGGCTCGGAGCCCGGGAACTTCTCGAAGGCGAAGCGCGGGATCTTGGTCACCACGTAGTCGATGGTCGGCTCGAAGCTCGCGGGCGTCACCTTGGTGATGTCGTTGTCGAGCTCGTCCAGCGTGTAGCCCACGGCCAGCTTCGCGGCGATCTTGGCGATCGGGAAGCCGGTCGCCTTGGAGGCCAGCGCCGAGGAGCGCGAGACCCGCGGGTTCATCTCGATCACGACCATGCGGCCGTCCTCGGGGTTCACCGCCCACTGCACGTTCGAGCCGCCGGTCTCGACGCCGATCTCGCGCAGGACCGCGATCGAGGCCGAGCGCATGATCTGGTATTCCTTGTCGGTCAGCGTCAGCGCCGGGGCCACGGTGATCGAATCGCCGGTGTGCACGCCCATCGGGTCGACGTTCTCGATGGCGCAGACGATGATGGCGTTGTCCGCGCGGTCGCGGACCACCTCCATCTCGTATTCCTTCCAGCCCAGGAGGCTCTCGTCGATCAGGATCTGGTTGACCGGCGAGGCATCCATGCCCGAGCGGCAGTAATACTCGAAGTCCTCGCGGTTGTAGGCCACGCCGCCGCCGGTGCCGCCGAGCGTATAGGCCGGGCGGATGATCGCCGGCAGGCCGATGTGCTCGAGCTCGGAAAGCGCGATCTGCACGCCGGCCTTCAGGTCGGCGTTGCCGTCGGGCTTCTTCGGCGCGGTGACGATGGTGGCCTTGGGGTTCTCGAGCCCGATCCGGTCCATCGCCTCGCGGAAGAGCGCGCGGTCCTCGGCCTTCTCGATGGCCTCGCGGTTGGCGCCGATCATCTCGACCCCGTGTTCGGCGAGGACGCCCATTTCCTCGAGCTTCAACGCGGTGTTGAGCCCGGTCTGCCCGCCCATGGTCGGCAGGAGCGCGTCGGGCTTTTCCTTGGCGATGATCCGGGCGACCACCTCGGGGGTGATCGGCTCGATGTAGGTGGCATCGGCCATGCCCGGGTCGGTCATGATCGTGGCCGGATTGGAGTTCACCAGGATGACCCGGTAGCCTTCTTCCTTCAGGGCCTTGCAGGCCTGGGCGCCGGAATAGTCGAACTCGCAGGCCTGACCGATGATGATGGGCCCTGCGCCGATGATCATGATGGACTGAATATCGGTGCGTTTGGGCATGTGAACCTCGTCTGACAGCGATGGTGCGCGCGCCCGCGAAGCCGGCCGGGGCGCAAATTGTCGTGCCTTATAGAGATGCAGCGGTGCGGTTCAAGCCCCGTCGCCCGGGCGCGCGCTGCCGCAGGCTTGGGCAGAGGCGGCGGCGCGGGGTGGTGCGGGCGCTGCAGGCGCAAAAGCTGTCAATTTATTATGACACTCGAATCTGTCTATCGGTCTATACTTTCCGGAGCGCATGGGACACCTAAGCAGGCGTCATCGCAACCCGGACCGCTTCTTTGAAGGGAGAAGCCACATGGCCACCGTCCTCGAACCGCCTCAATCGCCGTCTCGTCAGGCGCGCTTGATGGGTGCGAACATGGTGGCGCCGTTGCATGCCGTGCTGGAGCGGCACGTCTCCAAGGCCGACCGCGACGCGGTGTTCGCCGAGGCCGGGCTCGAAGACCTTCCCGCCGAGGACAGCCTTCTGCCCGAGGGCCAGGTCGCCTTCCTGCACCGCCGGGTGCGCGAGAACTGGCCCGAAGCCGCCGACGAGGTCCTGGACACCGCCGGACGCGTGGCTGCCGAGGTCTTCGTGACCGAGCGCATCCCGCCCAAGGCCCGGCTTCTGTTGCAGAACATGCCCTGGTCGGTCTCGGCCTGGCTGGTCGGCAAGTCGATCCGGCTCAACTCCGAGACCTTCGCGGGCTCGGGGCTGTTTGCGATCCAGACCACCAGCCGCTTCGCGATGTTCCAGAATCCGCTGGCGACCGGCATCGAGGCCGAACGGCCGATCTGCCAGTTCTACGCCGCGCTCTTCGAGCACACGCTGCAGCGGCTGTCGCACCGCGACTTCATCTGCCGCGAGACGCATTGCCAGGCGACCGGGCACGGACACTGCGTGTTCGAGGTGACGCTTTAGGGGTGGGGTTTCGGGTTGGTGACGGGGGCTAGGTGCTAGGCGCTAGGCGCTAGGCGCTAGGCGCTGAGATTGAGGCAGCTCCGGTGGCCGGTGCCAAGCGCACCTCCAAGCTTTGAACGCCACGACCTCCGCCGGACAACGCGCAACCGACGCCCGCCCCGCTCACGCGCCCCAAGCACAAACCCACCCGACACCCTCTCCACCAGCCCCACCAAAGGGCGCGCGCCGGACCGGGGGCCGGCGCTGCTGATCTCTGAGCGACGCGCTTTATCCCAGCAAGGTCAGTACGAACTGTGGGCTAAGCACGCCACTTGTAGGAGCGCCGGCCCATCGGGCCGGTCCGGCGCGCGCCCGGCATCTTCGATGCTGTTCGGGCGCAAGAGGCGCGGGCTGGAACGGAACGCGCTGGGGCGGGCAGTTGGCCAGCGGGTCTTGCGAGGTGACCTGCTCTCCACTCTCGCCACAAGCGCCTAACGAGGGCGCAAGAAGAGGCCCCCCTACTCCGCCGCCTGCCGGGTCCGGCCGTGGCGACGCGCCCCCCGCTCGCCGGGCGGTTCGGCCAGATAATCCCGGGTCACCGGCACGGCGGCGTGTTCCTTGGTCAGCTGGAAGTGGAACACGCCCTGGCGCTGCTCCTCGAAGGCGGTCTCGCAGGCCGCCAGGTAGAAGCGGAACATCCGCACGAAGCGGTCGTCGTGCATCTCGCGGATCCGGTCGCGGCTGGCCTCGAAGCGCTGGCGCCAGTGGCGAATCGTCCAGGCGTAATGCAGCCGCAGAACCTCGATGTCGGCCATCCAGAGGCCCGCCCGTTCGATCTCGGGGGCGAGGTCGGACATCGCGGGCACGTAACCGCCGGGGAAGATGTATTTCGCCAGCCAGGGCGAGGTCGGCGAGGGCGGGCTCGACAGCCCGATGGTGTGGATCAGCGCCACGCCCTCGGGGGCGAGCAGCTCCGAGACCTTGCGGAAATAGGTGCGGAACTGCGGCCGGCCGACATGCTCCAGCATGCCGACGCTGACGATCCGGTCGAAGCTGTCGCGCACGTCGCGGTAGTCCTGCAGCCTAAACTCCACCCGGTCCGCGAGGCCCGCCGCCTCGGCACGGGCCTGCGCGGTGGCCAGCTGGTTCTGCGACAGCGTCACGCCCAGAACCCGCGCGCCGTGGTCCCGCGCGAGCGTCAGCGCCATGCCGCCCCAGCCGCAGCCGATGTCGAGCACCCGCATCCCCGGCTCGAGCCGGAGCTTGCGCGCGATCAGCGCCTTCTTGGCCTCCTGCGCGGCCTCGAGGCTCATCTCGGGGTCGGTGAAATAGGCGCAGGAATACTGCATGTCGGCATCGAGGAAGAGCCGGTAGAGGTCGTCCGAGATGTCGTAGTGATGCGCCACATTGGCCCGCGCGGTGAGCGGCGTGTTGCGCTGCAGAAAGACCGAGAGCGCCATGCGCGCGCTGTTCAGGGTCTCGATCCAGGCGGGCATCCGGCCGCCGCGCTCGCGGGCGCGCTGCAGAAGACCGAGCGCGGGGTTCAGCATCTCGTCGGCGATCTCGATCCGGCCGTCCATGTAGCCCTCGCCCAGCGCCAGGACCGGGCTCAGGCAGAGCGCCCGGACGATGCCGGGGTCCTTGAGGCGCAGGCTGGCGCGCGGCGGCTCATCGGCGCCGTAGCGCGTTTCGCTGCCGTCGGGCCAGGTGACGCGCAGATCGCCCAGCGTCACCAGGCGGCGCAGCATGTCGTTCAGAATACGGTCCCACATCGTCGCCTCCCCAAAACAAGGGCTGTCAGCCGGGTCCGCCGTTCCGGGCGTCTCCAAATTACCCCAGAAAGGGGCCTCGCGACAAATTTTTCGTGTCAGGGCCACGGGTTGCGGGGGATGTTGTCGCAGGGCGGCCACGAAAAGCGGCAGTTTTCTGGGCTTTGGCGGCGAATTGGACGGACGCGCGACCCGCAGGACGGCCCCTCGCGCGGCCCGCACGCGGGCGCTGAGTCCCGCCCCGAGGTGCGCCCGCGCGGCGGGAACCGCCGCGGGACGGCCCGCCCCATGCCCGCATCCGTCCCGCAGCCCGCGCACGCCCATCAAACCCCCGCTCACAAGCCCCCTGCCCCGGGCTTCTGCTTGACTTCCCGCGCGCGGGGCGGTGTATCGGCGCCTGACTTCCCGAACTAGTTCCGAGGGGCCGACCCAATGCACGCCTATCGCAGCCAGACCTGCGCCGATCTTCGCAAAGAGCACGTGGGCCAGGAGGTCCGGCTTTCCGGCTGGGTCCACCGCATCCGCGACCATGGCGGCGTTCTGTTCGTCGACCTGCGCGACCACTACGGCATGACGCAGGTGCTCTGCGATCCCGACAGCCCGGTCTTCGCCGAGGTCGAGCGCCTACGCTCGGAGTGGTGCGTCAAGATCGACGGCGTGGTGAAGGCCCGCGACGAGAGCCTGGTGAACCCCAAGCTGCCGACCGGCGCGATCGAGGTCTACATCCGCGACATCGAGGTGCTCGGCGCCTCCGAGGAGCTGCCGCTGATCGTCTTCGGCGACCAGGAATACCCCGAGGAGACCCGCCTGCGGTACCGCTACCTCGACCTGCGGCGCGAGGTCATGCAGCAGAACATGGTGCTGCGCTCGGACGTGGTGGCCTCGATCCGGCGGCGGATGTGGGAGCAGGACTTCCGCGAATACCAAACCCCGATCATCACCGCCTCGAGCCCCGAGGGCGCGCGCGACTTCCTGGTGCCCTCGCGGCTGCACCCGGGCAAGTTCTACGCGCTGCCCCAGGCCCCGCAGCAGTTCAAGCAGCTGATCATGGTCTCGGGCTTCGACAAGTATTTCCAGATCGCGCCCTGCTTCCGCGACGAGGACCCGCGCGCCGACCGCTCGCCCACCGACTTCTACCAGCTCGACATGGAGATGAGCTTTGTCGAGCAGCAGGACGTCTTCGACACGATCTCTCCGGTGATCGCCGGCGTCTTCGAGGAGTTCGGCGGCTCGGCCAAGGTCGACAAGCCCGAGGACTGGCCGCAGATCTCCTATGCGGATGCGGCACTCTGGTATGGCACCGACAAGCCGGACCTGCGCAACCCGATCAAGATGCAGGTGGTCTCGGACCACTTCCGCGGCTCGGGCTTCGCGATCTTCGCCAAGCTGCTCGAGCAGGAAGGCACCGAGATCCGCGCGATCCCCGCGCCGACGGGCGGCAGCCGCAAGTTCTGCGACCGGATGAACGCCTTCGCCCAGAAGGAGGGGCTGCCGGGGATGGGCTACATCTTCTGGCGCGACAAGGACGGCGAGACCGAGGCCGCCGGCCCGCTGGCCAAGAACATCGGGCCCGAGCGCACCGAGGCGATCCGCCAGCAGCTTGGCCTGGGCGTCGGCGACGCGGCCTTCTTCCTGGGCGGCAAGCCCAAGGACTTCGAGCGTGTCGCGGGCAAGGCCCGGGTCACCATCGGCGAAGAGCTCGGCCTGACCGAGGCGGACCGCTATGCCTTCGCCTGGATCGTCGACTTTCCGATGTACGAGGCCGACGAGGACTCCGGCGAGATCGACTTCAGCCACAACCCCTTCTCGATGCCGCAGGGCGGGATGGAGGCGCTGGAGGCGGACCCGCTCAGCGTCAAGGGCTACCAGTATGACCTGGCCTGCAACGGCTACGAGCTGGTCTCGGGCGCGATCCGGAACCACAAGCCCGAGATCATGTTCCGCGCCTTCGAACTGGCCGGCTACGGCGAGGAAGAGGTGCGCAAGCGCTTCGGCGGCATGGTCAACGCCTTCCGCTTCGGCGCGCCTCCGCATGGCGGCTGCGCGGCGGGCATCGACCGGATCGTCATGCTGCTCGCGGGCGAGGACAACATCCGCGAGGTCATCATGTTCCCGATGAACCAGCGCGCCGAGGACCTGATGATGGGCGCCCCCTCGGAGCCCACCAGCGACCAGCTCATGGAGCTGCGCCTGCGAGTGATGCCCGAGGAGTGAGGCTCGGGGCCTGGGGCCCGAGACATGAACCCCCGGGTTCCGCACTCCACGAATAGGCCCGGGCCGGCTTGACGCCGGCCCTGCCGCGAGGCTTCGTCGGGGAGGCGTCCGAAGAGGGCGCCCGCCCCGAGGAAGGACCCGCCATGACCCCGCCGCTTTACGCCGCCTCCGTCCCGGTCTTCGGACATTACCTCGACCGCGCCGAGGCGCTGGTCGCCCAGGCCGAGACCGCGCCCGAGGCGCTGAAGGGCCAGCTTGCCCCCGACATGTTCACCGGCGCCCAGCAGTTCGCCACCGCGGCGGGCTTCGCGCTGCGCACCGCCTGCCCGCTGGCCGGGCGCGAGGTGCCCGAGACCCCGCACCTGGGCCTTGACGCCGAGGGGCTGCGGGCGCGCTTCGCCTTCGCCCGCGCGGGGCTCGCCGAACTGGACCCCGATGCCTTCGAGGGCGCCGAGGACCGCCGCATCAGCCATCGCGCGGGCTTTGCCGAGCTCGACCAGAGCGGCAGCGACTTCCTGCATCTCTTCGGGCTGCCGAACTTCTTCTTCCACCTCGGCATGGGCTTTGCCGTCTTGCGGCAGGCGGGGCTCGACATCGGGAAATCCGACTACGACGGGCTGCACGACTACCCGGCGGGCTTCCGGTTCTGAGCCCCGCGCCCTAGCCCGCCAGAGCCCGGTCGAGCCGGTCCTCCAGCAGGGCCCGCAGCCGCGTCAGCCCGGGGCCTAGGGGCGCGCCGCTGACGCCCGCGCCCGCCAGCACCTCGGCGGCCTCACCCAGCGCGTGGTCGCCCGCCGTCGCCGCCAGCCCCGCGACGAAGCGCGCCGCATAGTCGATGCGCGCGGCGTCGGGGTCTTCGGACAAGACGCTCAGCGCATGGGCCACGTCGTCGCGGAAGGCCTCGGGGTCGGGGCGGTCCAGCACCTGGGCGACATGCCGTGGGCCCAGCGGATGCTGCCCGCGCGGCAGATGCGCGAGGATCTCGGACTGGAAGACCGCAAGCCCCGGCACCGGCTTCGGCAGGAAGCCGTCGGCGCCCGCGGCGAGCGCCACGTCCTCGGTGAAGGGATCGCCGCTGGTCGCCAGAAGCACCGCCACCCGGGGGCTTGCCTGCGCCGCCTCGCGGATCAGCTCGAGCCCCGAGCCGTCGGGCAGGCCGATGTCCACGATCATGCCCGAGGGCCGGTAGACGCCGAGATGCCGCCGCGCCGCCGACAGCCGGTCCGCGCGCCTCAGCCGCGCGCCGCTTTGCAGCGCGAAAAGGCGCAGCGCCTCGCAGGCGTAGCGGCTGTCCTCGACCACCAGGAGCGTCAGGCCCAGCAGCGGGCGCGCCGGGGTCGGGCGCAGGGTCGGGGTGAGCGGGTTCATCTGCATGCCTTGGGGCCTCCTGATCCGGGCGAAACTGCCGCGTCCCAGCTTGCGGGCGGATGGCTAACGAGCGGTTAACGGTCGCACCGCCTTGCGCGCCGGGCCGGGCGCGGGCCATATGGCGGCACGCAATGCCCAGAAGGAGCTTGGCCAGATGATCGGCAGATTGAACCATGTCGCGATTGCCGTGCCCGACCTCGAGGCCGCCTCGGCGCAGTATCGCGGCGCGCTCGGCGCCACCGTCGGCGCGCCCCAGGACGAACCCGACCATGGCGTGACCGTGGTCTTCATCGAGCTGCCGAACACCAAGATCGAGCTTCTCTACCCCCTGGGCGAGGAAAGCCCGATCCAGGGCTTTCTCGACAAGAACCCCGCGGGCGGCATCCATCACATCTGCTACGAGGTCGAGGACATCCTGGCCGCCCGTGACAAGCTCAAGGGCGAGGGCGCGCGGGTCCTGGGCTCGGGCGAGCCGAAGATCGGCGCCCATGGCAAGCCGGTGCTGTTCCTGCACCCCAAGGATTTCAACGGCTGCCTGATCGAGCTGGAAGAGGTCTGAGGCCCGCCCGCGCGGCCCGGCCCCGATAGGAGGCGACATGAGCATTACCTCGGCCATCGTGCTTTACGCGGTGATCTGGTTCCTCACCTTCCTGGTGGTGATCCCGATCCGGCTCGAGACCCAGGGCGACCTCGGCAAGGTGGTGCCCGGCACCCATGCGGGCAGCCCGGAGAATCACCATCTAAAGAAAAAGGCCTGGATCACCTCGGGGGTGTCCGCGGTGATCTGGCTGGTACTCTTCGTGGTGATCACCTCGGGGTGGCTGACGATCGAGGACATCGACCTGTTCGGCCGGATGGCGCCGGCGGTGGAGTGAGTTTGGGGGGGGGGTCGGCTTAGGTGATCCGGCAGGTGGCTCCAGAGCTCTGCGGAACTCTAGCTTTCAAGCCTCAAACCGCCCAAGCAACCCCAGCCGCTGAAACAGCAGCCGACCGCCCTTTCTTGCGCCCGAATAGCACCGAAGGTGCCGGGCGCGCGCCGGACCGGCCCCTTGGGCCGGCGCTCCTTGGAGTGGCGCGCGTAGCATGCCCCTAGCCCTGACCTTGCCGGGATAAAGCGCCTCGCTCTGAGGTCGGCAGCGCCGGCCCCCGGTCCGGCGCGCGCCCTCTGTTGGGGCGTGTTGAGAGGGCGGAGGGGGCGTCGGGATGGGGTGGTGACATTGGGCGTGGCTGGAGAGGATGCGCTGTGTCGCGTCAGGGACAGGGACAGGGACAGGGACAGGGTCGGTGGCGTGGCGCCGGGAAGCCATGGGCTGCGTCCGCGACGAAAAAGGGCGGGTTACGCTCCTCAAGATGCGTCATGTCCCGCAGGTCGTGCTCCAGCGCCCCCCCCCCCAGAAGCCAGCACACCCGGCCAGCCCGAGGTGCACCTTCAGTCTTGCCCCACTAGGCCGCTCCTCACCCCCGCGCGCCGGTCAGCGCGTGATACAAATGCGTGAAGGTCGCCGCCCCCAGGATCGGCACAAGCAAGTTCACCAAGGGCACCGAGAGCGGCACCGCCATCAGCACGCCGGCGAGCCAGATCACCGGCAGGTGGCGGCGGCGCAGCTCGGCGGCGCCCTGGCGGCCGACCCGGCGCATGGCGGCCACGGTGAAATATTCCCGCCCGAGCAGGAAACCGTTCAGCCCCCAGAAGATCACCGGCGCGAGCGGGGCGAACATCAGGTAGAGGACCAGCGCCAGCACGTTGGCGGCGATCAGCACGCCCAGGAAGGTCATTGTGTCGCGCAGCGCCTCGGAGAAGGGGATGCGGCCGGCGGGCGGCAGGCCGGGGTAATGCCGCGCCTCCACGGCCTCGGCCACGTCCTCGAGGAAGATCCCGGTCATCGCCGAGGCCACCGGCACCATCAGGAAGACCGACAGCACCAGCATCAGCACAAGCGACCCCCAGCTCGCCAGGTCGTCGACCCAGGTGATCTCGCCCAGGAGCGGCAGGCTCACGCTTTCGGGCACCATCCAGCCGACCAGCGTGGCGAACCCCGCGTAGAAGAGCGCAAGCAACCCCAGCGCGAGGCCCAGCCCCAGCAGCAGCACGCGGCGGAAGCGCGGGTCGCCGAGCTGGCCCAGCGCGCGGGTAAAGGCGGTGAGAATCACGCCTCGGCCCATTCGACGATGGCCTCGAGGTCCGGGCGCGGGCGCTCGGGCGGGGCCGAGGTCTCGGTGCCGATGTGCAGGAAGCCCGCGAGGCGTTCCTCGGGCGCGAGGCCCAGGCCCTCGGCCAGGAAGGCGCGGTCATGCGCGGCCCAGCCGGTCAGCCAGTTCGCCCCCCAGCCCGAGGCCAGCGCGGCGTTGAGAAGCGCCAGGCACACCCCGCCCACCGCGTAGGTCTGCTCGAGCGCCGGCACCTTGGGCGAGGGTTTGGGGCTTTCCACCACCGCCACGCAGAGCGGCGAATTGGCGAACTGCGCGCGGCCCTTCTCGACCTGGTCGTCCTCGAGGCCCGCGGCGCGGCCGCGCGTGACCGCCAGCGCCGCCAGCCGGTCGAGCGCGGCGCGCTCCAGCACCACGAAGCGCCAGGGTTCGAGCTTGCCGTGATCGGGGCTGCGCGAGGCGGCGGTCAGGATCGGCAGAAGCGCCGCGCGGTCGGGCGCGGGGCCGGTGAGCGTCTTGGCCGGGCGCGAGCGGCGGCTCAGCAGGAACTCCATCGCGGCGGGATTGGCGTCGGGCATGGTGACCTCTCGGACTGTGCTGGGCGATATGTCTGCGCAGGGGCCGGCAATATCAACCGCGGATCGCGGTCCGGGCCCGTGATCCGCACCAGCGATGCGCCCCGCAGACGCCCCCGGCGCGCGGTCAATCGCGCCGGTAGACCCCCTCGGGCAGGTCCAGCGCGGCGGCGAGGTCGCGCATCTGGCTGATCGAGAGGGTGATCTTCATCATCCTGTCGGTCCGCGCGTCGAATTGTTCGATGGTGATGCATTCCTCGAAGGAATGAACGACGACATCCTCCATCAGCGGGGCTTTGCCTTCGTCGACGAGGGTCACGACGGTCGCGTCGAAATCGTGCTCTATGCTGAACATGCCCCGAGCCTAGCCCGGCCCGGGCGCCCGGGGAACCGCCTTTTCGCGCAGTTTCCGCCCGCCTCAGCCGCGCCGCACCGCGGTGCCGCGCGCAACCCGCCGGCGGTGCAGGGCAAACAGCGCCGGTGCGGCGACATGGTCGTAGAGCAGCTCCGCCGCGCGATGCACCCCCGGCAGCCGCACCAGCCGCGCGAGCCAGCGGAAGCCGGGCATGCGTTCCCAGACCAGGGCGAAGGCGTCGACCCCGTCGTGCACCCGCCCGTCCGCCTCGACGTGGAAGCGCCGGGCGGCGTCGCGGCGGGTCAGCCCATAGGCCGAGAGGTCGCCCTCGGAGAGCCCGCGGAAGCCGATCTCCAGCCCGTGGCGCGCGGCGATCCGCTTGTAGCCCTGCACTTCGCGGGCGCAGATCGGGCAGGTATCGTTGTAGATGACGGTCAAAGTCCCATCCATGGCGGCAGAGATAGGCGTCGGCGCGCTGCCGCCAAGTCGCGGATTCGTGGGTTCCCCATCAATATGAGCGAAGATATGCCTAGGGTATCGGCTCAATGAGAGGTGTCATGCTGCGTCTCGTCCCGCTTCTGCTCGTGATCCTGTCGGCCTGCGCGCCGCTGCCCCAGACCGGTCCGGCCATGCCGCCTTCGGGCGTCTTGACGCCGGTCGGCAGCGATGGCTCGCGCAGCCGCGCCGAGCGCGCCGCCAATACCTTCATCGAGGTGGTGGAGACGGTGGAGCCCGTGGCCGAGAGCGAATGCCGCCGCGTGGCGCCCCGGGCGAACTGCAATTTCATCATCGTGGTGGACGACCGGCCCGGGCAGCAGCCCAACGCCTACCAGACGCTGGACCAGGCGGGCCGGCCGATCCTGGCCTTCAACCTCGCGCTGATCGCCTCGGTCGAGAATGCCGACGAGCTGGCCTTCGTGATGGGGCACGAGGCGGCGCATCACGTCCTCGGCCATCTCGAGCGGACGCAGCAGAATGCCACGGTGGGGGCACTGATCTTCTCCAACCTGGCGGCGGCCTCGGGGGCGAGCCCGGATTACATCCGCGAGGCCGAGCAGCTTGGCGCCCAGGTCGGCGCGCGGCGCTATTCCAAGGATTTCGAGCTCGAGGCCGACCAGCTCGGGACGATCATCACCGGCAAGGCGGGCTACAACCCGGTGCGCGGGGCGGAGTTCTTCCTGCGCATCCCCGATCCCGGCAACCGGTTCCTCGGGACGCATCCGCCGAATGCCTCGCGGATCGACATCGTGCGGCGCACCGCGGCGCAGATGGGGGCGATCTGAGGGGGGATTTGGCCGAGGGTTTTCGGGCGGTTGAGTGGCTGTGCGGACGGTCGTCGCCTGTTGACTGCCGTCCCGCGCGACCAGCTGTTGGCTGAAAGCGCTTTCCTACCCGCCCCGCCCCCTCTCACCCCGCGCAACAGAGGGCGCGCACCGGACCGGGGGCCGGCGCTGCTGACGACTGAGCAAGGCGCTTTATACCAACAAGGTCAGGACTAGCGGTGATCTTTGCGCTTCGCCCACAAGAGCGCCGGCCCAAGGGGCCGGTCCGGCGCGCGCCCGGCACCTTCGGTGCTATTCGGGCGCAAGGGGGCGCTGATGTGGGGAAGGGTAGCGCGGGCTGTTGGAGGAGCATGGGCTCGAAAGCGATGGTGTTCATCAAGGGCCTGCGTGGGGTACAGCGAGGCATTCTCCAGGAATGCCTCACGTCATAGCGACGTTGGACTGCATTTGCCCGAATACCGGCCACAAGTCTTCGGGCTTTGCGCACCGCAATTCGCGCCCCACCAGCCGGGCACCTTACCGTGCTCCCAGCACCAAAGGACAGCCTCGCGACCCGCCAGCGCCGGGCGCGCCCCTCACCGCCGCTTCAGCGATTCCGCCGACTTCTTGATGTCGAAATACTGCCCCGAGGGCCGGAAGCGCCAGAGGTAGTCCGGCAGCACGGCCTCCATCGAGGTCGGCTCGATGCCGAGATCGGCAAAGCCCTTGGCCTCCTCGGAGACCACGTTGTCGGTCCGCAGGTTCGCCACCTGGTCGCGGGTGATCTGCGCCGGGATCACGCCCAGCGTCAGCTTGGTCACCAGCTCGGACAGGGCCCCGATCACATGCGCCGCGAAGAAGGGAATGTTCAGCACCAGCCGCCGCCGCGCGATGACCTCGAGCATGTAGTCCATCAGCTCGCGGAAGGTGTTCACGTCGGGCCCGCCCAGCTCGTAGGTGCCCGGCGCGACCTCGCCCTTGACCGCCTTGAAGGCGGCATGGGCCACGTCGTCGACATAGACCGGCTGGAACCGGGTGCCCGCGCCGACCACCGGCAGGACCGGGCCGTAGCGGGTCATCTGGGCGAAGCGATTGAAGAAGCCGTCCTCGTGCCCGAAGATGATCGAAGGCCGCAGGATCACCGCGCCGGGATAGGCTTCGAGGATCGCCGCCTCGCCCGCCGCCTTGGTGCGCGCGTATTTCGACCGCGAGCCCGAGTCCGCCCCGATCGCCGAGACATGCACCAGGGCACCCACGCCCTCGGCGGCGGCCATGCGCGCGATGCGCTCGGCGCCCTCGGTCTGCACCGCCTGGAAGCTGTTCTTGCCGCTCTCGGCCAAGACGCCCACGCAGTTCACCACCGCATCGGCGCCGGTAGTCACATTGCGCACCGAATCATCGTCGCGGATGTTGCAGAAGACCGGCTCGACCTGGCCCACCACGCCATAGGTCCGCACGAAGATCGCGTCGTTGGGATGGCGGCAGGCAACCCGCACCCGCCAGCCGTCCTGCGCCATGCGGCGCGCGACGTAGCGGCCCAGGAAGCCGGAGCCGCCGAAGATCGTGACGAGCTTGGATTTGGGCATCGAATTTCTCTCCAGGCGCTGTCGTTGCGACGTTCCTAACCCTGCCCGGCCCGCGCGGCAAGGGAGGCCGGGCGGTGAGGACAGGAAGTCTCGGAATCGGCGTTGACACTGCCCGCCACCACGTCTAAACGGCCCCTCACGCAACCTGCCCAGGTGGCGGAATGGTAGACGCGCCAGCTTCAGGTGCTGGTGTCCGTATGGACGTGGAGGTTCGAGTCCTCTCCTGGGCACCATTTGCGGCTTTCCCCGCAAATGGTTGAGAAAACTGGCTCCGCCGGGCCTCTCCCGCCAAAAATTTCCGCATGTCCGGCCGCTCCCCGGCCGCTCAGATCCGCCCTTGCCGCGCCGCTTTGCGGACCGCGCCGGGCGACATGCCGTAGTGCCGCGTCACCCCCTCGTAGAAGCTCGAGAGCGAGCGGTAGCCGGCGTCCATCGCCACCGAGGAAATCTTCAGGTCGGTCTCCGACAGAAGCACCCAGGCGTGTGACAGCCGCGTGCGGTCGATGTGCTGCTTGATCGAGCGCTGGGTGACGCGCCGGAAAAGCGCGCCGGCGTGGCTGGGCGAGAGATCGGTGCAGCCGGTCACATCGCTCACCGATAGGTCCCCGGCAAAATGCTCCGAGATATGGTGCAACATCCGCTCCACCTGGCCCAGCGCGCGGGCGGAGCGGTCCTCCTGACGGCTGCGGGGGGCCGGGGCGCGCAGCACCTCCCAGCCCTCGAGCGCGAACCGCGCCAGCCGCGCGTCGATCTCGGCCAGGTGCAGCCGCCGCCAGCGCGGATCGCTCTGGCCCTGTTCGCGCAAGAGCCGGTCGAGCCAGGCGCCGTCCTCGGACGCGCCCGGCCGGGCGCTCAGCACCGCGCCCCGGAACAGCGCATCCAGGAAGGCCCCGCCCGGCCCGCTTTGCAGCATGTGCCCGAGCGGCAGGTAGATGTTGGTGATCGTCCCGCGGCCCGCGACCTCGGTCACCCGGTGCGGCGCGATGGCCCAGAAAAGCGTCAGCCGCCGCTCGGGCAGGGTCACCTCCTCGCCCGAGAAGGCATAGGTCATCGACACGCCGTCGAGGTAGTTCACCTCGATCGAGGCATGGTGGTGATAGGGTTCGCGAAAGCGCCTCGGGCGGTGGCGCTCGATCAGGAAGCCGCTGTCGGGCGACAGCGAGGGCTCGATCCGGCCCTCGCGGGCGGTGACGGGCGGCGCGTCCTCCTGGGGCATGGCATCTCTCCAGCGATTCCCGGAAGACTATCGTCATTTCCCGGAAGAACGAAGGGGTGGGGCCGCGTTACCTCAAGCCCAGCAACCGGGAGGATTGACTGATGCACAAGCTGATCGCGACAACCGCGCTGACCTGCGCCCTTGCGGGCCCCGCCACGGCGCAAGAGCTGCCCTTCGCGCCCGGCGCCGAGGACCGTTTCAGCTGGGACAGCTTCTCCAGCTTTTCCGAGGCGCATGACCTCGCGGGCGAAAGCCTCGAGATCCTCGGGCCCTGGACCGGCAATGACGCGGCGCTGATCTCTTCGGTGGTCGCCTATTTCGCCGAGGCGACCGGCGCCGACGCGCGCTACTCCGGCACCGGCAACTTCGAGCAATCGGTGGTGGTGAGCCTCAACGCCGGCACCCCACCGGGTGTCGCGGCGGTGGCCCAGCCGGGGCTCGCCCGCGACCTCGCAGCCAAGGGGCTGCTGACGCCGCTGGGCCAGGACACCGCCGACTGGGTGCGGCAGAACTATTCCGCCGGCGAAAGCTGGGTCGACCTGGCCAGCTTCGCGGGCCCCGAGGGCGACGACGGCCTCTACGGGCTGTTCTACAAGGTCGATGTGAAGTCGCTGGTCTGGTATTCGCCCCGCGCCTTCGACGAGATGGGCTACGACGTGCCCGAGAGCCTCGAGGAGCTGAAGGCGCTGACCGAGGAGATCGCCGAGGAGGGCGGCACCCCCTGGTGCATCGGCCTGGGATCGAGCGACGCCACCGGCTGGCCCGCGACCGACTGGGTCGAGGACCTGATGCTGCGCCTCCACCCGCCGCAGGACTATGACGCCTGGGTCGCCAACGAGATGCCCTTCGACGACCCCAAGGTGCTGGACGCGATCGAGGAATACGGCTGGTTCGCCCGCACCGAGGGTTTCGTCGCGGGCGGCGCCCAGGCGGCGGCCACCACCGACTTCCGCGACAGCCCGGCGGGCCTCTTCTCGGTGCCGAACGAGTGCTACATGCACAAGCAGGCGACCTTCATCCCGACCTTCTTCCCCGAGGGCGTCGAGATGGGCGAGGACGTGGATTTCTTCTACTTCCCCGCCTCGGAAGAGCGTGACCTCGGCCGCCCGGTCCTGGGCGCGGGCACGATGTTCGTCATCACCGAGGACAGCCCCGCCGCGCGCGCCTTCATCGAGTTCCTGAAGACGCCGATCGCCCATGAGGTCTGGATGGCGCAGTCGGGCTTCCTCACGCCCTTCACCGAGGCGAACCCCGACGCCTATGCCAGCGACATGCTGCGCGAACAGGGGCGCATCCTGACCGATGCCACCACCTTCCGCTTCGACGCCTCGGACCTGATGCCGGGCGAGATCGGCACCTCGGCCTTCTGGTCGGCGATGATCGACTACACCGTCGGCGCCAGCGCCGAAGAGGCGGCGGGACGCGTTCAGGAACGCTGGGACGGGCTGCGCTAAGGCGCGCGCCAGAGGCCCCGGCACCGCCCGGCCCTGCCCCGCCTCCCGGGCGGGGCCGGGGTTTTTCCATCCCCCCACAAGACAGAAGGAGCCCCGCGATGACCGGCCCCTGGCGTATCGACGACGCGACGCAAACCCTGGTTCTGGCCGCGACCGGCACGGAGTTGCCCGGCGTGATCTACTGGGGCGACCCGCTGCCCCCCGAGGAGGACCTGGCCGAACTGGCGCGGGCCAGCCTCTCGGACATCGGCGGCGGGATGCTTGACGCGCTGCCCGAGCTGACGATCTGCCCGACCCATGGCGCGGGCTTTCCGGGCCAGCCGGGGCTGAGCCTCGCGGATGCGGATGGCGCGCCGCTGCTGCCCCGGCTGACCCTCGAGACGGTGGACTGCGACGGCAGAAGCGCGCGGGTACGCGGGCGCGACGCGGCGCTGGGGCTGAGCTACGAGGCGCGGATCGAGACCACGCCTTCCAACGTGCTGAAGCTCTCGGCGCGGCTGACCTCCGAGGCGCCGGTGCGTCTGCAGTGGCTCTCCGCGCCGGTCCTCGCCGCGCCGCAGTCGAGCGCCGAGGTCCTGACCGTGACCGGGCGCTGGCTCTCGGAGTTCCAGCTCGACCGGCAGCCCTGGCGGCAGGGCGCGATCCTGCAGGAGGCGCTGAACGGCCGTTCCGGGCACGAGCATTTCCCCGGCGCCTACCTGCTGGAAGCCGGGGCCGCCAACACCCGCGGCGCGGTGCAGGCGCTGCATTACGGCTGGTCGGGCGGGCACCGATTCCTCGCCGAGGAACTGTCGGACGGGCGGCGGCAGGTGCAGTTCGGCCATGCCGCGGGCTCCGAACGCGCCCCCGGCACCAGCTTCGAGACCGCGACGCTTTACGCCGCGCATGGCAACGCGGGGCTGAACTCGGCGGCGGTGCGGCTCCAGGCCTATCTGCGCGACGAGCATGTCGCCTGGCGCGAGCCCGCGCGGCCGCGCCCGGTGCACTACAACTGCTGGGAGGCGGTCTATTTCGACCATGACCTCGAGGTGTTGTCAGACATCGCCGAACGCGCCGCGCGCATCGGGGCGGAGCGCTTCGTGCTGGACGACGGCTGGTTCGGCGCGCGCGACGACGACACCACCTCGCTCGGCGACTGGCAGGTCGATGCGCGGAAATGGCCCGAGGGCCTGGGCCCGCTGATCGACCGGGTGGAGGCCCTGGGCATGCGCTTCGGGCTCTGGGTCGAGCCCGAGATGGTGAACCCGCAAAGCGCGCTCTTCCGCGCCCATCCCGACTGGATCCTCGGGCCCGCCGACCAGACGCTGGGGCGGGCGCAATACGTGCTCGACATGAGCCGCGCGGAGGTGCGCGACCACCTGTTCGAGGCCCTCGACGCGGTCTTCTCGGCGCATCGGATCGACTACGTGAAATGGGATCACAACCGGGTGCTGCCCGTCGCCGATGCCGCCCAGACGCGCGGGGTCTACGCGCTTTTCGACCGGCTGCGCGCGGCCCATCCGGGCATCGAGTTCGAGACCTGCGCTTCGGGCGGGGGGCGGATCGACTACGGCATCCTGTCCCGGACCGAGCGGGTCTGGCTCTCGGATTCGAACGACGCGCTGGAGCGGCTGCGCATCCAGCACGATGCGGCGCTCTTCCTGCCCGCGGCGGTGACCGGCGCGCATGTGGGCGCGCGCGACAGCCATTCCAGCGGCCGCAGCCTGCCCATGGGTTATCGCGCCGGAGTGGCCGCGAGCCGCCACATGGGCTTCGAGATGGACCTGCGCGATCTGACCGAGGCGGAGGAGGCGGTGCTGACCCGGCTCACCGCCTGGTGGAAAGCCGCGCGCGGCTGGCTCTTCGGCGCGGCGCTGCACCGGCTCGACAGCGACGACCCGGCGATGACCGGCGAGCTGCAAGTCAGTGCCGACGGCAGCCGCTTCGCGCTCTTCGCGGGCCAGTCACAGACCAGCCGGCAGAGCCTGCCGCGCCCGCTGCGGCTGACCGGGCTCGACCCCGCGGCGCGCTACGAGCTGCAACTGGCGAACCCCGAGGATGCGCCGCCGCAGAGCCGCGGGCCGAACCGCCTGAAGA
The DNA here is from genome assembly GCF_054552075.1 of Roseivivax sp. Taxonomy (NCBI): domain Bacteria; kingdom Pseudomonadati; phylum Pseudomonadota; class Alphaproteobacteria; order Rhodobacterales; family Roseobacteraceae; genus Roseivivax; species Roseivivax sp. The sequence continues at coordinate 73,801 of NZ_JBTOLZ010000007.1, read as the reverse complement.
CGGGCCCGATCCAGGCCTCGGGGCGCTGGCTCATGGCGCAGGGGCTGACCCTGCCCCTGGCCTGGCCGGCCACCATGTGGATCGTCGAGGGCCGCCGTCTGGACTGAGCGGCGCGGGGTACCCCTACCCCGCAGCCGCCCCGCCCTGCGCTCCGCCGGGAGGCGCGGCGCGCAGCCGTTTGATCGTGGCGATCTCCTCGGGGTCGTAGGGCCGCCCGTCGCGGTGCAGGAGATCGTGAAACCAGATGTCGCGCCGGGGGTCGCCGCCATGCGCGGCGACCAGGTCGGCGGGCCAGGGCAGATGGGTCTGGGTGCGCCCGCGCACCAGCCCCCACTGGAAGCAGCCGACGTCCCGCGCGCGGAAGAGCGGCAGCTGGTCGGGGATCGTGCTGCCCACCGCCCGGGCCATCCATTCGGTGCAGAGCATCGGCCGGTCGCGCGCGGCAAGGTGGTCGATGAAGCCCGCCACGGCCTCGCTGTGCCAATAGGCGTGGAAGGTCACAATGTCGGAGAGATCGAGCGCCCTTCGGTCGGCCTCGGTCTGATAGGGGGCCGCGTCCTCGCCCGGAAGCGGCGTGCTCCAGGCCGCGGCGGTGAGCGGCGCTTCGGGCGCCTCGGCGCGGGCCCAGGCAAAGGCCATCTCCATCAGCGCAATCGCCGCGGGCTCGAGGTCGCGGGAATACTGCGCGAAACCCTCGGCGGTGAATTCCATGCGGTTGCCGGGCTCGTTGTAGATGTCCCAGAACAGCACCCGCGGATCGTCGCGGAAGGCGCCCACCACGCCGCGCACGTAGGATTCGAGCGCGGCCCGGTCGGTGCCCGCGACCACCACATCGCGGCCCGGCGAGGCCACGGCCCGGCTGTTGTGCACACCCGGCAGCGGGTCCGGCTGCGGGCCCCAGTGGGGCTCCTGCCCGCCGAAGCCGCAGTCGTCGAAGAGGCAGGGCGCGACGCGCATCCCCTGCCGCGCGGCCTGGTCCATGACCCAGTCGAGCCGCTGGATCAGCCCCTCGGGGTCATGGCGCCAAGCCAGGCTGTGCAGGTTCACCCGCAGCGCGTTCAGCCCCGCCTCGGCGGCCCAGCCCAGCTCGCGCGCGATGGTGATGCGGTCGAAGCTCTCGGGGTGCCACATCTCGAGGAAGTTGACCGCCGTCGAGGGCAGGAAATTGGCGCCGCAGACCCAGCCGCGGCGCTGCCACCAATCCTGCGCCCGGCTCGGGCTCCAAACCTGCATCTGTCGTCTCCGGAATATCAGGGGCCCCGCCGCCTTTCCGGGCGGCGGGGCACGGGGTCTCAGCGGTCGAGCAGGTCCTGGACCTCGATCTCGGCATCGGCCAGCGCGTCGCCCACCGGCTTGCCGGTCAGCCAGATCGCCTGGAACTCGCGGTTCAGCACGTCCTGGATCGCGCCATACCGCTCCGACGGCGGGGTGTCGGTGGCGATGGCGGCGGTGCCGGCGTATTCGCCGCGATGCGGCAGCTCGGCGTATTCGGCGCTGTCCACCACCGAGTTGCGCACGGCCATATGCCCGGTGCGCGCCCAGTCGATGTTGTGGTCGTTGATGAAGGCCAGGACCTTCAGCGCGGCCTGATAGGTCTCGGCGTCATTGGCCTTGAGCGGCGCCGGGATCGCCCACATGTGGCTGTCCGCCCAAGTCGCCCCTTCCGAGAAGAGCGTCGGGAAATCCGCGACATAGTAGCTGTCGAGCCCGGTTTCCTCCTTGGCGGCCTCTGCGTCGTAGAAGTCCACGACCCAGGTGCCGTTGACCAGAACCGCGGCCTCGCCGTTCAGGAAGGATTGCTGGCTGTCGGCGTAGTTCAGCCGCGGATCGGCATGGCCCGCGTCGAACAGCTGGGTGACCGTCTCGACGGCGCGGCGGGCGGCCTCGGTGTCGAGGGTCGCGGTGCCGTCCTCGGTGAAGATGTTGTCGCCCTGCTGCCAGAGCAGCGCCAGCACCATGCGCACGCCGAGCGGGAACTGCGCGAAATCGGCGGCGAGGTAGCTCTTGCCGGTCGCCTCCTTCACCTGTTCGGCATGGGCGATGAGTTCCTCGGGCGAGGAGGGCAGCACCGGCTTGCCGTCCTCGACGAGGCCCGCCTCGGCCATGATGTCCATGTTCACGTGCCAGAGGTTGGCGTGAATATCCATCGGCACGCCGTAGATGCCGCCGTCATGCGTGACCGCGGCGCGCGCCGCCTCGCTCCAGTCGGCGGGGTCGATGCCCGCGGCCTCGAGGTCGCCCGAGAGCTCGGCCAGGGCGCCGATGCCCGCGAACTCGGGGATCCGGTGGCGGTGCATGACATGCACGTCCGGCGGGGTGCCGCCGGCATAGGCCGCCTTGATCTGGTCGTAGTAATTGCCCCAGTCGGTGGGCAGGGTCTCGATCGAGACGCCCTCGATCTCAGCCGAGGCGGCGTTGATGATCGACTGGATGATGCAGGCCTCGCCGACCGAGGCCTTGGTGTCGGTGCCCGCGTCCTCGCAGGCGCCGAAGAAGCGGCCGAGCGTGACCTCCTGGGCCGTGGCGCCGCCGGCCAGCGTGGCGGCGGCAAGCCCGCAGATGATGAGTTGTCTCATGGTGTCCTCCCTCTGAGATGGATGGGGCCCCTGCCCCGGGTCAGCCCTTGGTCCCGCCGGCGGTCATCGCCTGGACCACGTAGCGCTGGAAGATCAGGAACAGCACGACCACCGGCAGCGAGGCGATCACCCCCGAGGCCATGACCCGCCCCAGCCCCTCGGACTGGGCGAAGTTCGACTGGATCGAGGCGAGGCCGAGCGTGATGGTGAAATATTCGCGCTGCTGGGCGCTCACGAGCGGCCAGAGGTAGTCGTTCCAGGCATAGAGAAACGTCAGGATCGCCAGCGTCATCATCGCCGGGCGCGCCAGCGGCAGCATGACGTGCCAGAAGATCTGCAGCCAGCCGACCCCGTCGAGCCGCGCGGCCTCTTCGATGTCCTGCGGGATGGCGCGGAAGAACTGCATCATCAGGAAGACGCCGATCGGCACCGCCATGCGCGGCAGGATCAGCGCGTGGTAGCTGTTGTGCCAGCCGAAATCCGCGAACATCGTGTAAAGCGGGATGAAGACCGCCTGTTCCGGCACCATGAGCCCGATGAGGCAGATCGTGGCGATGGTCTTCTTGAAGGGAAACTCGAGCCGCGCCAGCGCGTAGCCCGCCGTGGTCGAGACCGCGAGCACGCCCAGCGTCATGCCGGTCGCCACGATCAGCGAGTTGAGAAACCACCAGGGCGTCTGCCCGAAGGCGAAAAGTGCGGCGTAATTCTCGGCGGTGAAGGGCCAGGGCACCAGCCCCAGCGCCGTCGAGGAGGTGGTCCGCGCCAGAACGTCGTTCGGCTGGAAGGACAGCGAGACCATCCAGAGCGTCGGCACCAGCCAGAGGAAGGCCGGGATCGCCAGCGCGATCACCAGCCAGGAGGTTCCGCGGGTCATTGGCTCTTCTCCCGTCCGACGATGAATTGGATGACCGAGAAGGCGCCCATGACCACGAAGAGGAAGACCGCCATGGCCGAGGCGCGGCCCAGGTCGCTGTCACGGAAGCCGGTCTGGTAGATGTAGCGGACCAGCACTTGCGTGCTGTCGTTGGGCCCGCCCTGGGTCATCAGGTGCGACTGGCCGAAGACCTGGAAGTGCAGGATGATCTGCAGGATCACCACCAGCGTGATGGTGCGCTTGAGGTTCGGCAAGGTGATGTGCCGGAAGGCCCGGACGCCGGTGCAATGGTCCAGCGCCGCGGCCTCGTAGAGGTCCTTCGAGATGTCCTGCAGCCCGGCGAGAAAGAGGATCAGCGCGATCCCGAGCGACCACCAGATGGTTGCGATCACGATGGCCGCCATGGCGAATTGCGCGTCGGTCAGCCAGTTGATCGGGGTGCCGCCGAAAAGCTCGGTGATATTGGCGATGAGCCCCTGGCGCGGCGAGAACATGATCTGCCAGATCAGCGTGACCACGGTCACCGAGAGCACCTGGCTCAGGAAGAAAAGCGTGCGCAGCGCCGCCATGGCGCGGCTCTCGCGGTTGAGCGCCGCGGCCAGCACCAGCGCCGAAAGCGTCACCCCCGGCACCGCCAGCCCGACGAAGACCAGCGTGTTGCCGACGGTCGGCCAGAAGCGGCGGTCGTACCAGCGGCCCTCCTCGCCCGGGTGCAGCCCGGCGATCAGCACCACGAGCGCCGCCACGACCCCCAGCGCCAGGGCCGTGGGCCGGCTCAGCCGTCCGGTCCAGCCGGCAAGCGCGGCACCGGCCAGTGCGGCCAGCCCGGCAAGCTGGATCAGCGGCGCGGCGAAGAGGCTCCACTCGATGTCCTTGCCCCACATCACCCGCTCGTAGTTGCGCAGACCCACGTATTCCTTGGCCGCCGGGTTGAAGGCGACCTCGAGCAGGTTCCAGTCGTGCAGGCTGATCCAGACGCCGCGGAAAAAGGGATAGATCAGGAAGAGCGCGTAGACCGCCAGGAAGGGCAGAAGCAGCGCATAGGCCGCCTGCGCCTGGCTCAGCGAACGTCCGATCTTGGGTCGCAGCGGCATCGGTCTCCTCCCCGTCCATGCGCCTTGTCGTCTGCCTCGGGGCTTGCGCGGCCTCTCCTCTGGCGCGCGCCCCGGGCTTTCGCGGTCATCGCCGCGCCGGACCCGCCGCAAAGGGCGGTCCGCGGGCTGATTCCGCTTGTGCTAATATTTTTAGCAATATTTATTAGCGATGCGCAAGACATTCCTGCGCCGGGGCTCCGGCACCGGTGTTTCGCGCGCGGGGGCGCCGGTGTATGGCGTGTGACGGGAGCAACAGGCGGGGAGCCCAGGCATGGCCGCGGAGGAGACAGGCAAATCCCAGCGCGTCACCATGAAGGATGTCGCGCGCCAGGCCGGCGTGTCGCAGTCCACGGTCTCTTTCGTGCTGAACGGGCAAGAGGACATGCGCATCAGCGGCGAGACCCGGCGCCGGGTGCTCGAGGCGGTGAAGGCGCTTGGCTACCGCCCGCGCGGCGCGGGCCGGCCGCCGCGCCAGCTGGGTCTCAGGGTGATCGGGGTGATGTTCGACCAGATCGCCACCAGCCCCTTCGCTGCCATCTCGGTCGACGGCATCCAGGAGGAGGCCTGGCAAGGCGGCGTGATGACCGAGGTCGTGATGACCGGCGGCGACCCCGATTACGAGGCCGCGGTACTGCGCAAATGGCAGCAGGACGGGGTGCTCGGGGTGATCTACGGCGCGATTCTGACCCGCGAGGCGCAGCCGCCGCCGGGGCTGGCCCAGCACCGCGCGGTGCTGCTGAACTGCCACGACCCCGAGGCGCGCTTTCCCTCGGTGGTGCCCGCCGAGCGGCGCGGCAGCGAGGCAGCGGTCCGCGCGCTGATCGCGGCGGGCCATGCGCGCATCGCCTATATCTCGGGCGAGCCCTGGATGGAGGCTTCCGAACAGCGGCTCGAGGGCTACGAGCGCGCCCTGCGCGCCGCGGGCCGCGCCGTCGATCCGGCGCTGGTGAAGGAGGGCAACTTCCTGCCCAGCGGCGGGCGCAGCGCCACGCTGGAGCTGATGCGCGGCCCCCTGCGCCCCGATGCGATCTACTGCGCCAACGACCTGACCGCGCTGGGTTGCTACGAGGCGCTGAAGGAGCTGGGCGAGACCATCGGAGAGACCATCGCGGTCATGGGCTACGACGACCAGGAGGTCGCGCAGCACCTCTCGCCGCAGCTCTCCACGGTGCTGCTGCCGCACCGCGAGATGGGCCAGCTCTGCGTGAAGCGGCTGCTGGCGGCGGAGCTCGACGGCGAGCAGGTGCGGCTGGAATGCCCGCTGGTGCCGCGGGAGTCGCATGTGTTGCGGCGCGGGGGGTGAGGGGCTGGAAGGCTTGGGGTCGGGCGGTTGGCTGGAGTGTGAGGTTAGCGCCGGGCGATTTGCGGGAGGGCGAGTTTAGAGTCGAACGGTTCGCGAGAGAGCGGGGCTGGCGTGGGCAGGCTTGAGAGAGCGCAAGGTTAACGCCGGGCGGTTTGCCGGACGGCAGAGCTAGCGCCGGCAGGCTTGCGGAAGCTCAGACCTGATCCAGACGACCACGGCGCGGCTCGGCAAGCCGGGCTTGCACCCGGCTTTGAGACTCACGCCATTTTTCCAACCGGCAGGCCCGTCACTCGGCCCCCGGCCCCACACCACCCGGAAAAGCCCCCGCCCTGCCCCGACCTCACTCCGCCGAGACGCCCGGCAGGTCGATCACCTCGGCGCCGGGCGTCGCCTCGGCGGAGAGGTTGGGGAAGCGCACCACGAAGGTCGTGCCCGCGGATTTCGAGGTGTCGAAGGTGATCTCGCCCCGGTGCTGGTCGACGATGGCCTTCACCACGCTCATCCCCAGCCCGGTGCCGCCGCCGAAGCGGAAGCTTTCCTCGTCGCTGCGGGTGAAGCGGTCGTAAAGCACCGGCTGCAGCATCTCGGGGATGCCCGGGCCGTTGTCGCTGATCCAAAAGCCCGCGGGGTTGGTCACCAGTCCGACCTTGACCCGCCCGTGCTTGGGCGAGGCCTTGATCGCGTTCGAAAGCAGGTTCGTCACCACCTGCTGGACCCGCGAGATGTTCACGAAGACCTCCGCGCCGCCGCCCTCTGCGCCGACGAAATCGAGGCTCACGTCGTTGGTATCGGCAAAAAGCTGGATGCCCTGGATCGCCTGCTTCAGCACCACGGCCAGGTCGGCCTCTTCGAAGGGGGACTGCCCGTCCTCGGCCTGCAGCCGGCCCGAGGTCAGGATGTCCTCGATCAGGCTTTCGGTCCGGGTCATGCCGTTCTCGGCCATGGTGATCAGGTGCTGGCCCTCCTCGGGCAGCTTGTGGGCGTAGTTCCCCAGAAGCTGCAGCGCGCCAGAGACCACCGAGACCGGGGTCTTGATCTCGTGGCTGACCACCGAGATGGCGTGGTCGCGCTGCGCCTCGATGGCCTTGCGGCGCGTCAGGTCGCGGATCACCGCGAGATAGCCCAGCCGCCGCCCGTCCTGGGTGGTCAGCGGCGCGGCATGGGTCTCCCCGGTGAAGGCCTCGCCGTCGCGGCGGCGATAGGTCATCTCGTAGGGGTCGCCGACGCCGTTGGCGCCGGGATTGAAGCGGCGCTGGCCGGTGGAATCGTATTGGTCGAGATCAGCGTAAAGCACCGAGGTCTGCCGCCCCGCCAGCTCCTGCGTGCGGTAGCCGAAGGTCTTGCCGAAGGCCTCGTTCGTGAGCGTGATCCGGCGTTCGCGGTCGGCCACGATCAGGGCGTCTGGCATGGCCTGGATCACCGCCTTCAGAAGCGCCGAAGTGTCGAGCAGCTCCTGCTTTTCGACCTCGAGCTGCCATTCCTTCGACAGCCACTTGCCGAAGAAGCGCACCAGCTCGACCTCCTTGATCGAGAAGGGGCGCTGGCGGGCGGCGGGGTCCGAGAAGTTCAGCGTGCCGATGGCCTGGCCGTGCACGATCAGCGGCGTGCCGATATAGGCTTCGAGCCCGAAGTCGAGATAGCAGGGATGTTCAGCGATCTCGGACTTGCCGGCGTGGTGGAAGCTGGTCACATCCTCGGCGGCCAGCGTGTGGCAGCAGTAGGTTCCGGAGACCTCGAAGATGGTGCCCGGCTCGGGGGGATCGAGCTCGAGGCCGGCGCTGTAGCGCACCTCGTAGCGACCGTCCTGCACGCGGCTGACGATGCCGAGCGACAGCCCCAGCGTGCTGCAGCCCAGCTCGAGAAGTTCCTGCGCCTTTTCGTCGATCGTGCGATCGGCGTCCGAGGCGAGGTAGTAGAGCCTGCGCAGGGAGGCGTCGATCGACGTGTCTGGCACGCCATTTTTCAGGATCTCTGTCAGGATCTCGGTCATCTTGCACTGCCTCGGATTATTGTTCTGTTTCCACAATTCTGCCGGATTCTTTGTATCGCGAGAAGGTAAAACAAAGCTCACGTCCGCGGCTGGCGCGCGGGATTTTCGGCATTTTCCCCGCAGAGGGTCGTGCCGCCCCGGTTCGCGGGCAGATCGCGGGGCGGGTGGGGAAAGGCGTTGAAAACGCCCGGAATTCCCCGACACCCCGGGTGGATACCCGGGATTTCGGGGAAATTCGCAGAAAAATCACTGGTTTTCCTCGCGCGCGGAGGCGCGGGAAAGGCGGGCGTTACTGCCCATGTCCTCTGGACAAATGGCCACAATACTGCTCAAAGTTTATCTACCTGTATACCGGGATATAGCCCGGCACTTTCGGGCGACAATGTGGCTTTTTCGCGACTATGGCAAGCTCTATCGCCTTTTTCTCGCGGGTTGGCCTAAACTATTAACGTGTATTTAGCACGTTTCGACACACGCTTGACTTGCAGCGTCCAGCTGTATACATGTTTTCGGCAGTTGATCTGGGAATCCCATGGCCACCACAGAGCTACGCACCTACGACGATACGCTCGATGTCGTGCTGACCAAGGTCCTGCTCGCACCCACCGACACGACAACCGTCCTGCATGAAACCGCCCTCGCCGAAGAGCTGGGCGTGTCGCGCACGCCGGTCCGCCAGGTGCTCCAGGAACTGGCCATCGCCGGGCTCGTGGAAACCCGGCCGGGCGTCGGAACGGTGATCTCGAGCCTCTACGACACCGACCGCGGCATGGCCTTCAAGGTCTACGCCGAGATCGCCACCGCCGCCGCCAATTGCTGCGTCGGCGCCAAGGTCGACGACGGTGCCAAGATCGAGATGGTCGGCCAGTCGCTGGTCGCCCAGAACACCACCGAACATTCGATGGACCTCTACGCCCGCTACGCGATCAGCATCTGCCGCTCCATGGCCTCGATCCTGCCCGACGACGTGCTGGCCCATGCGCTGACCGTGGCGCATTGGCGGGTGATCCGCTGGCGGGTGGCGGACTACGCCGCCGACCCCGACGGCTGCTGGCGCGCGCTGCAGGAGAACCTGCAGAAGGTCGTGGTAGCGATGATGCGCAACAACGCCTCCGAGACGATGCGCGTGGCCGCGGGCATCACCTCCCAGCTCGCCGAAGGCGCGCAGGAGGACTTCCCCCGCGCGGTCCCCAGCGAGGCGCAGCGGATGGGCTGAGGCCCCAGGCCGGGGTCTCCCCCGGCCGCAGACCTAACCCCCCGTCGAAGACACGCCCAAGACCGCCCGCCCGGCCCTATTCGGCCAGGTGGCAGGCGACCCGCGTCTCGCCCAGGCGGCGCAGCTCGGGGCGTTCCTTGCGGCAGCGGTCCACCGCGATCGGGCAGCGCGGGTGATAGGGGCAGCCCGGCGGCGGGTTGATCGCATCCGGGATCTCGCCCTTCGGCGGTTCGACCTCGCGCCCGAAGGCATCCATGCGCGGCGCGGCGTCGAAGAGCATCTGCGTATAGGGATGCTTGGGATCGTCGAAGAGCCGGTCGCGCGGCGCTTCCTCGACCAGCCCGCCGAGGTAGAGCACGCCGATCTTGTCGGCCATGTGGTGCACCACCGTCAGGTCGTGGCTGATGAAGAGATAGGTCAGCCCCAGCTCCTCGCGCAGGTCGGACATCAGGTTCAGCACCTGGCTCTGCACCGAGACGTCCAGCGCCGAGGTCGGTTCGTCGCAGACGATGATCCGCGGGCCCGCCGCCAGCGCCCGCGCGATGCAGATCCGCTGCCGCTGGCCGCCCGAGAACTCGTGCGGATATTTGCCCGCATCCGCCCCCGAGAGGCCCACCTGTTCGAGCAACCGCTCGGCCAGCCCGTCGGTCTTGCCGCCGCGCACGGCGACCGGCTCGGCGATGATGTCCCGCACCGTCCAGCGCGGGTTCAGCGAGGCATAGGGATCCTGGAAGATCATCTGGATCTCCGAGCGGATCGACTCGATCTTCTCGGCATCGGTCTCGGTCGCGAGATCGACGCCGTCGACCTCGACGTGGCCCTCGGAGGGCGGCACCAGGCCCACGATGATCTTGCCGATGGTCGACTTGCCCGAGCCGGATTCGCCCACCAGCGCATAGACGGAGTTTTCCTCGATCTCGAAGCTGACCTCGGAGACGGCGGTCAGAAGCGCCCGGGGGCTGCGCTCGATCACCCGGTTCAGCCAGGGTTTCGAGACATCGAAGATACGGGTGAGGTCCGAGACTTTGACGATCGCGCTCATGCAGTGGCCTTGGTCTTGTCGGTCAGGGGGAACCAGCAGGCCGCGCGCCCGTCGCAGGCCGAGAGGCTCGGCGGCGGGTCCTGGCGGCAGGCGGCTTCGGCCCGGTCGCAGCGCGGATGGAAGGCGCAGCCCGCGGGCAGGTTGTCGAGGCGCGGCATGGCGCCGGGGATCTGGCGCAGCCGCTTCTGGCCGCGGCTGGCCAGCGGCGTCGAGGCCATGAGCCCCGCGGTATAGGGGTGCCGGGCGTTGGTGATGACCTCGCGCACCGGGCCGAGCTCGGCCAGGCGGCCGGCATACATCACCGCCACGCGGTCGGCGGCCTCGGCGATCACGCCCATGTCGTGGGTGACCAGCATGACCGCCACGCCCTTTTCGCGGCAGAGCCGCTTCAGGAGCGCCACGATCTGCGCCTGCACCGAGACGTCGAGCGCGGTGGTCGGCTCGTCGGCGATCACCAGGTCGGGCTCGGCACAGAGCGCCAGCGCGATCACCACGCGCTGCCGCATGCCGCCCGAGAACTCGTGCGGGTAAGAGCCGATGCGCTGCGAGGCCGCCGGGATGCCGACCTCGTCGAGCGCCGCGATGGCGCGGCGGCGGGCCTCGGACTGGCCCACGTTAAGGTGCTCGGTGATGGTCTCGGTCAGCTGCTCGCCCACCGTCAGAAGCGGGTTCAGCGAGGTCAGAGGATCCTGGAAGATCATCCCCATCTTGCGCCCGCGCAGCTTGCGCAGCCGCTCGCCCTTGAGCTGGTGCACGGGCTCGCCGCCCAGGAGCACCTCGCCCGAGACGATGCGCGCGGGGCGGTCCAGAAGGCCGATCACCGCGTTGCCGGTCATCGACTTGCCGGCGCCGGATTCGCCCACCACGCCGAGGATCTCCCCGGCGTGGATGTCGTAGCTCACCTGGTTCACCGGCCGCAGGACTCCACGGCGCGTTGGAATTTCCACGACCAGGTCGCGGACGGACAGAACGGGTGTGCTCATCGCCTCACCTCAGTTTCGGATTGAGCGCATCGCGCAGCCAGTCGCCCAGAAGGTTGATCGACAGGGCCAGCGCCAGCAGGGTCACGGCGGGGAAGAACAGGATCCACCATTCGCCGGAGAACATGAACTCCTGGCCGATGCGGATCAGCGTGCCGAGCGAGGGTTTCGTCGGCGGCGCGCCCACGCCCAGGAAGGACAGCGTCGCCTCGGCGATGATCGCCAGCGCGAGGCTGATGGTCGCGATGACCAGCACCGGGTTCAGCACGTTGGGCAGGATGTGCCGCAGCATGATCGAGAAGGGCGAGCGCCCGATGAGCCGCGCCGCCTGGACGTATTCGCGGTTCTTCTCGACCAGCGTGGCGCCGCGCACCACGCGGGCGAACTGCACCCAGTCCGACAGGCCGATCGCCAGGATCAGCACCCAGATCGCCATCTGGTCGCGGTATTCCGGCGGGGTGATGCCCTTGGCGATGCCGAAGATCAGCATCGCCACGAGGATCGCCGGGAAGGTCAGCTGGATGTCGGCGATGCGCATGATCACCGTCTCGGTCCAGCCGCCGAGGTAGCCCGCGAGCAGCCCCAGCAGAACCCCGATCACCATGGCCAGCATCACCGCGGCGAAGCCCACGAAAAGCGAGATCCGCATCCCGTAGAGGATCGTCGAGAAGACGTCGCGGCCCTGGTCGTCGGTGCCGAGCAGGAAGTAATCCTGGGTGAACTGGTTCGGCTGCCCCGGCGGGGTGAAGCCGTTCATCAGGTTCAGCGTGGCGGGATCGAAGGGATTGTGCGGCGCCACCAGCGGCGCGAAGACGGCCGCGAGGATCAGGATCGACACCACCACCGCCGAGACCACCGCGACGGGGGTATGGCGGAAGGAATAGGCCAGATCGCTGTCCCAGGCGCGGGCCAGCCGTCCCGGCCGCACCTTGGCTTCGGTCTGCACTTCGGACATCAGTGACCTCCTGCGGTCCGGTCGACCCTGAGACGCGGGTCGATGGCGAAATAGAGCATGTCGACGATCAGGTTGATGCCGACGAACATCACCGAGATCAGCATCAGGTAAGCGGCCATCACGGGGATATCGACGAACTGGATGGCGTTGATGAACAACAGCCCCACCCCCGGCCACTGGAAGACCGTCTCGGTGATAATCGCGAAGGCGATGATCGAGCCGAGCTGCAGGCCGGTGATGGTGATCACCGGCACCAGCGTGTTCTTCAGCGCGTGGCGGAAGTTGATCGCGCGTTCCTTGATGCCCCGGGCCCGGGCGAAGCGCACGTAGTCCATGCGCAAGACCTCGAGCATCTCGGTGCGCACCAGCCGCATGATCAGCGTCATCTGGTAGAGCCCCAGCGTGATCGCCGGCAGGATCAGTGCCTTCAGCCCGCTTTCGGTCAGGAAACCGGTGGACCAGCCGCCGATCCAGGTGACCTCGCCGCGCCCGAACGAGGGCAGCCAGCCAAGTTCCACCGAGAAGACGTAGATCAGCAGGATGCCGATCAGGAACGTCGGGAGTGATACCCCCACCAGTGACAGTGTCATGATGACATTGGCCGCGGTGCCCCGCCTTCGGATCGCGGTGAAGATCCCGAGCCCGATGCCCCCCACAAGCGCGAGGATGCCCGAGACGGTGGCGAGTTCCAGGGTGGCGGGCAGCCGCTCTATGAGGATCTCCGAGACCGGACGCCCCTGGCGGTAGCTCAGCCCGAAGTTGCCCTGCACCGCCTGTTCGAGGAAGCGGTAATATTGCACCGGGAAGGGCTGATCGAGCCCCAGCTCGGTGCGCAGGCGTTCAACGTCGGACTGGGTGCGTTCCTGCCCCAGCATGTTGTCGATCGGGTCGCCCACGAAGCGGAACATCGAGAAGGCCACCAGGCCCACGACGAACAGCACGAGGATCGATTGGGCGACCCGGCGGATGATATAGGCGAGCATGAGCCCTCAGTTCACGGTGACCCAGCGCAGGATGAAGAAGTTGTCTTCGCGCTGGGTGAGTTCCACGTTCTCGGCCGCGCCCCAAAGGAGCGGCTGCACATAAAGCGGCAGGTAGACCGCGTCTTCCTGCACGATGCCGGCGATTTCGTCGAGCATGCCCTGTCGGGCCTCCTCGTCGATCTCGGCCTGCACCATCGGGATCAGCTCGTCCACCCGCGGGTTGGAATAGCCGCCGAAGTTCCAGGTGCCGATGTTCTCCTGCGGGGTGTGCACCAGGAAGCGGAAGGGATGTTCCGCGTCGAAGGTGCCGGGCGACCAGCCGAGCAGATACATGTCGTAGTTGTCGGCGCGAAGCTCGGGCCAGTAGTTGCGCACCGGCATGGCCTCGAGCTGGGCGTCGAGCCCGACCTGGGCCAGCATGGCGACCGCCGCCTGGCAGACCGATTCATCGTTGATGTAGCGGTCGTTCGGGCACTTGAGCTGGAACGAGAAGCCCTCTTCGTAGCCCGCCTCGGCCAGGAGCGCGCGGGCGCGCTCGGGGTCGAAGGCCGGCCGCTCGGAAAGGCTGTCGGAATAGCCGCGCATCGCCGCGCTGACGAGCTGCGCCGCCGGTTCGGCCGCCCCGCGCATGGTGGTCTGCAGGATCGCCGGCACGTTGATCGCATGGCCCACCGCCTGGCGGACGCGCGGATCCTGGAAGGGGTTCTCCTCCTCGGAGGCCAGGAGCGTCTCCTTGTCCTGGCTGAAGCCGAACATCATCACCCGCGCCTCGATGCCGCGCAGGAGCTGCACGCCCTCGGCCTGGTCGATGCGCTGCGCGTCCTGGACGGGCACCGGGTTGATCATGTCGACCTCGCCCGAGAGCAGCGCCGCCACCGCGGTCGCGGAGTTCTCGATCGGGGTGAAGATGCCCTGGGTGACGTTGTGGTCGGCCTCGCCCCACCAGCTTTCATGCGGCTCGAGCACGGTGCGCAGGCCCGGCTCGCGTTCGGTCACCATGAAGGCGCCGGTGCCGTTGGTGTTGATCGTCGCGTAGTTGCCGCGCTCGATGTTGGGGCGGGCCACGTCGTTGGCCTCGGACCAGCCCTTGTCCATCATCATCCAGTTGGCGATGCTGTCGGGGAAGATCGGGTTCGGCGCCTCGGTGCGCATCACCACGGTGTAATCGTCGGGCGCCGTGACCTCGGTCACACCCGAGAACCAGCTCGCGGTATCGGCCTCGGCGGAAGAGGCGCGCTCATACGAAAAGACCACGTCCTCGGCGGTGAACTCGGACCCGTCGTGGAAGGTCACGCCTTCGCGCAGGGTGAACCGCCAGCCCGGCCCGTCCTCGAGCGGCTCCCAGGAGGTGGCGAGCGCGGGCTCGATCTCCATGTCCTGGTTCCGGCGCACGAGGCCTTCGTAGACATTGTTCAGGAAACCCAGGACCGGCGCGGAGTTGCCCGCATGCGGGTCCATGGTGTTGGGGTCGGTCTGTCCCGCCCAGCGGAAGGGTTCGGCGGCGGCAGGCGCGGTCAGCGCCGCAACCGCGACAAGAGCGAGGGGCAGTCTCATGGCAGTCATCCTTCAGCTAATGCGGTTGCCCGGACGCGGGCCAGCCGCGTCCGGGTCCGGGATCATGGGCGGCGCGCTCAGGCGCCGGCCAAACCTCAGTTCATCTCGAAGAACTTGAACTTCGGATCGTCTTCCGGGCTGACCTCGATGCCGACACCCTCGGTCATGCCCCAGTTCAGCACCTGGTGGTGCACCGGGATGTAGAGCGTCTCGTCCTGGACGGTCTGCCAGATCTCGCCGATGGTCGCGTTCCGCGCCTCGAGGTCGGTCTCGGAGGCGAGGCTCACGATCTTCTCGTCGATCGCGCTGTCGGAGAAGCCGGTGCCGTTCCAGCTGCCGCGCTCGGGGCCGCGGGTGTGAACCAGGAAGTTGAAGATGTATTCCGAGTCATAGGTCGGAACGCCCCAGCCGAGCATGTAGAAGTCGGTCTCGCCGTTGGTGATCAGCGGGAAGTGCTGGGCCTTGGGCTTGGCGTCCAGGTTCACGGTCACGCCGATCTGGGCGAGCATGCCCACGACGGCCTGGCAGATCGCCTCGTCGTTGATGTAGCGATCGTTCGGGCAGTCGAGCTGGATCGAGAAGCCGTCCCCGTAGCCCGCTTCCTCCATCAGGGCCTTGGCGGCCTCGACGTCGGTGGTGGACTGGTCCATCTCTTCGGTCCAGCCGTTCACGAAGGGCGGGGCGATCATGCCGGCGGGCTGGCTCTGGCCGCGCATCACGACCTGCTGGATCGCGTCGCGGTTCACCGCCATCGACATGGCCTGGCGCACCTCTTTGCTGGCCAGCGGGTTCTCGCCCTCGACGTCATCGTTGGCGATGTCATCGGCGCCCATGTTCAGGCCGAAGAAGATCACCCGGTTCTGCGGGGCGGTCTTGACCACGAGGCCCTCGGTGTCGCCGACGCGGCCGAGGTCCTGCACCGGCACGTCCTGGATGAAGTCCACCTCGCCCGAGAGCAGCGCGGCGACGCGGGTCGCGGCGTTCTGGATCGGGGTGTAGATGATCTCGGTCACCTCCATCGGGAACTGGTCCATGCCCCAGTAATCGGGGTTCTGTTCCAGAACCGTGCGCACGTCGGGCTCGCGGCTGACGAGCTTGTAGGCGCCGGTGCCGTTGGCGTTGGTCGCGGCAAAGGTGGTCTCGCCGCCTTCCATGTCCTGCACGTCGGTGGCGTCATTGGCCTCGGCCCAGCCCTTGTCCATCATGAACAGGTTGGTGAGGTTCGCCGGCAGGATCGGGTTCGGCCCGTCGGTGACGAACTCGACGGTCAGGTCGTCGACCGCGCGCACCTCGGTGATGGAGTTCAGCAGCTCCTTCATGTCCGAGTCCTCGGACTTCGCGCGGTTGATCGAGAAGACCACGTCCTCGGCGGTGAACTCGGCGCCGTCGTGATAGGTCACGCCTTCGCGGAGGTTGAACACCCAGACGTTCGGATCGTCTTCCTTGGGCGCCCAGTCGGTCGCCAGGGCGGCCTGGAACTCACCCGTCATGTCGCGGATGATCAGCGGCTCGTAGATCTGGTGCGACAGCGTGTGCGTCGGACCTTCGTTCTGCGCGTGCGGGTCGAGCGTCAGGCTGTCGCCCGCGCGCGCCCAGCGCAGCGTTTCGGCCTGCGCGCTCAATGCCGTGCTGGCAAGAAGCGCCGCGGCAAGAATGCCGGTGGATTTCATAAGAATACTCCCTGTGACTGAACCGGAGCTCTTTGGCCCCGTTCGAGAATTGGGATGATAGCGAAGTCAGAGCAGGCCGCAAGGAAGCCGGCGCCTTTCCCTGGGTCACTTTCGCAGCGCGGAAAGCCTTTGGTGCCTTGGTCTTGCGTTCAAAGCCGCGCCGGGCGGCAGATGCGGCACCGGGGGCGCGGGAAAGATCCTTCATAAATCAATAATTTAAATATGAAGCATCTGGCGCACGGGCGCGGAAAGACTACCCGCCTGGGCCCGAACCCGGCGGGTGAGAAAAAACGCGCGGACGGCACAGGGAGCCCGCCCGCGCGGTCCGGCGGCGCGGGGCTTGCCCCCCGCCCGCCGGTGACGCCGGCCCGAAAGGGCCCGGCGCTCAGTAGCTTCGCGGCAGCCCCAGGACGTGCTGGCCCAGGTAGCCGAAGATCATGTTCTTCGAGATCGGCGCGGTCTGATAAAGCCGCGCCTCGCGCCACTTGCGCTCGATCCCGTATTCGCGGGCGAAGGCGAAACCGCCATAGACCTGCATGCAGGCTTCGGCGCAGGCCCAGGAGGCATCGGCGGCGAGCAGCTTCGCGAGGTTCGCCTCGGCGGCCGCCTTCTGGCCCGCGTCGAACATCGCCGCCGCTTTGGAGACCATAAGCTCGGCCGCCTGCGCCTTGGCATAGGCGTCGGCCAGAGGGAACTGGATGCCCTGGTTGGCGCCGATCGGCCGGCCGAAGACGCTGCGGTCATTGGCGTATTCGCAGGCCTTCTCGATGAAGAACTTGGCGTCCCCGATGCATTCGCTGGCGATCAGGATGCGCTCGGCGTTCATGCTGTCGACGATATACTTGAAGCCCTTGCCCTCTTCCCCGACCAGCGTGTCGGCGGGGATCTCGACGCTGTCGAAGAAGACCTCGCAGGTGTTGTGGTTGATCATCGCGTCGATCTTGGTGAGCGAGAGCCCGTTCTGCCGCGCCTCGTTCATGTCGATGAGGAAGACCGACATCCCGTCCGAGCGCTTCTTGCACTGGTCCGCCGGCGTGGTCCGCGCAAGGAGCAGCATCAGGTCCGACTCGAAGGCCCGCGAGGTCCAGACCTTCTGGCCGTTCACGACATAGGTGCCCTTGTCGGTCTTCTCGGCCCGGGTCTTGAGCTGGGTGGTGTCGCTGCCGGTGGTGGGTTCGGTCACCCCGAAGGCCTGCAGGCGCAGCTCGCCGGTGGCGATCTTCGGCAGGTATTTCTGCTTCTGCGCCTCGGAGCCATGCTTCAGCACCGTGCCCATGGTGTACATCTGCGCGTGGCAGGCGGCGGCGTTGCAGCCCTTGGCGTGGATCGTCTCGAGCACCGCGGCGGCAGCGGCGAGCGGCAGGCCCGAGCCGCCGTATTCCTCGGGGATCAGCGCGCCGAGAAAGCCGCTTTCGGTCAGCGCGGTGACGAAGTCGTGGGGATAGGCGTCCTCCTTGTCGAGCTTCAGCCAGTATTCGTTGGGGAAGTCGTCGCAGAGCCGCGCCACCGCGTCGCGGATATCCTCGAAGGCCGGGGCAACCGGCATCGTGATCATGTCGGGGTCGTAGTGGTTCATGGCTCTGTCCTTCAGATGACGTTGCGCGCCCTCAGCGCGGCGATCTCCTCGGGCGACAGGCCGGCCTCGGCCAGGATCGCCTCGGAATGGGCGCCCGCATCGGGCGCGGACATGTAGATCGAGGCCGGCGTCCGCGAGAGCGTCACCGGCTGGCCCACCAGCCGCGTCTCGCCGCGGGCGTGGTGGTGGACGGGGGCGGCGATGCCGAGGTGGTTGACCTGCGGATCGGCGAAGACCTCGTCCATCTTGTAGATCGGCCCGGCAGGCACGCCGACCGCCTCGAGGGCTTCGACCCAATCGGCGGTGTCGCGCTCGGCGAAGATCGGGTTCAGCAGGTCCCAAAGCTCCGCCCGGCGCTCGAAGCGGGCGGCATTTGTCGCCCATTTTGCGTCCTCGCCCCAGTCGGGCTGGTCGATCAGGCCGCAGAAGGCCCGCCACTGGGCATCGCTGCCGATGCCGAGGTTGAGGTATCCGTCCCGTGTCGCGACCACGCCCATGGGCGTGACATAGGGGTGATCGTTGCCCGAGCTCTGCGGCACTTCGCCCTCGACGAGGTAGCGCGCGGCCTGGAAGTCCATCATCGCGATCTGCGCCTCGAGAAGCGAGCTTTGCACCCACTGCCCCTGCCCCGAGCGTTCGCGCTCCTGCAGCGCCACGAGGATGCCGATCGCCGCGTAGAGCCCCGAGGCGCTGTCGGCCACCGCCGCGCCCGCGCGCATCGGCCCGCCGCCGGCCTCTCCGGTGACACCCATGAGCCCGCCCATGCCCTGGGCGATCTGGTCGAAGCCCGCCCGGCGCGCGTAGGGCCCGTCCTGCCCGAAGCCCGAGATCGAGGCCAGGATCACCCGCGGGTTCACCGCCTTCAGATCGTCATAGGCGATGCCCAGCCGGTCCTTCACGTCGGGGCGGAAGTTCTCGACCACCACGTCGGCGCTTTCGACCATGCGCAGGAACAGCGCGCGGCCCTCGGGCGCCTTGAGGTTCAGCGTCAGCGACCGCTTGTTGCGGTGCAGGTTCAGCATGTCGTAGCCGTGCCGCGCCCCCGAGACCCCGGCGGAAGGATCGGCGCCCACCGGCGCCTCGATCTTGATCACGTCGGCGCCGAAATCGGCCAGCACGCGGCAGCAGGTCGGCCCGGCGCGCACCCGGGTGAGGTCCAGCACCTTGAGCCCGTCGAGGGCAAGCGAACGATCCGCCATCACTGCGCCTCCATCAGCCGGGCGGCCCCGTCGGGGTCCTGCCCGAGATACCAGTCGCCGATGCCGCTCGAGGTCAGGAAGACGGTGTCCTCCCGCGCCATGAGCAGATCGAGCGCGGCCTCGAAGAAATGCGCGATATGCGGCACGCCGATGATATGGGGATGCAGCGCCAGGGTCATGACCCGGGGCTGCGCGGCCAGCTCGCGCTCGAAGGTGGCCAGCGTCGCCTCGACGCGCTTGAGGTATTCGTCGCTCGATCCGTTCTGGATGGCGTAGACCGGCACGTCGTTCAGCTCGAAGGTATAGGGCAGCCCGAGAAGCGGCCCGTGCTTGGTCTTCATCCAGACCGGCAGGTCGTCGAGCGCCCAGTCGTGCAGGAACTCCACGCCCTCGGACTTGAGGATGTCGGGGGTGTCCTCGCTTTCGCCGAGGCCCGGACCGAGCCAGGCGCGGGGCCTGTGGCCCGCCACCCGCTCCAGCCGGTCGAGGCTGCGGCGGATCACGTCGGCCTCATCCTCGGCCTGTTTCAGCGACTGCTGGAACCAGCCGTGGCCCACCAGTTCCCAGCCGGCGTCCTTCACCGCGCCCATGAGCGTCGGGTAGACGTCCGCGACCTGGGCGTTGATGAAGGCCGAACAGGGCAGCCCCTTGCGGTCAAGCATGTCGAGGATGCGCGGCATGCCGCAGCGCATGCCGTATTCCACCCAGGAGAAGTTCGGCACATCCGGCGGCGCCGGGGTGGCGCCATGCGGCGCGGGGATGATGCCGCGCGGCATGGCCCGCTCGATCGGCCAGTATTCGATGTTCATCACGATATGGACGATCAGCGGCTTGCCGTCCGGCCCGTCGAGCGGCGCGCGGTCCGAGGACAGCTGGAAGGGGATGCGCGGATTGGAGGGCATGGGGATCACTCCACGTGCAGGCGGATGTCGGAAGGCTTCCAGGACAGCCGCACGCGCGATCCGGCCTCGGGCAGGCGCTCGTCGCTGTCGGCGATCTCGCGGCTGACCATCTCGGTGCCGTCGGGCAGATGCACCAGGTGCGAGGTGGTGAGACCAAGGTAGACCGACTCGTCGTAGGCCCCGGTGATCGAGAAGCCGTCCGCCGGCGTCTCGGCCCCGTTCACCCGGTCGAGCGCCACGCATTCCGAGCGGATCGAGAGCGTCACCTCCTGCCCGTCGCTGACCGCGAGGCCGCGCTTGTCGACCTGCAGCCGCGAGCCCGCCACGTCGACGATGATCTCGCTGCCCGCGGCCTCGGCGACGCGGCCCTTCAGCACGTTGTTCTCGCCCACGAAGCTGGCGGTGAAGGTCTTCTCCGGCGCGCGGTAGATGTCGCGGGCGCGGCCGAACTCCACCAGCTCGCCATTGGCAATGAGCGCGATCCGGTCGGCCACGGTCATCGCCTCTTCCTGGTTGTGGGTGACATGGATGAAGGTGATGCCGACCTTCTCCTGCAGGTGCTTGAGCTCGAGGCACATGTCCTTGCGGAGCTGCGCATCCAGCGCCGCCAGCGGCTCGTCGAGCAGCAGGATGTCGCGGTCGAGCACGATGGCCCGGGCGAGCTGCACGCGCTGCTGCTGGCCGCCCGACAACTCGTGCGGTCGGCGCGCGGCAAAGGGCGTGAGCCCGACCTGCTCCAGCGCCGCGGCGACCTTTTCGCCGACCTGCGCGCGCGGCAGCCCCGCGACCTTGAGCCCGTAGCCCACGTTCTGCTCCACGCTCATGTGCGGGAACAGCGCATAGGCCTGGAAGACCATGCTGGTCGGGCGTTTGTCGGGCGGCAGGTGGCCGACGCTGCGGCCATGCAGCAGCACCTCGCCGTGGGTCGGCTTCTGGAAGCCGCCGATGGTGCGCAGGAGCGTCGTCTTGCCTCCGCCCGAGGGCCCGAGCAGGACGAAATACTCGCCGGCCCCGATCGAGACATTGACGTTCTGGAGCGCCACGAAGTCACCGTAGTGCTTGGCGAGGTTGCGCACCTCGACGGCGGGAGCTTGGCTGTCGGTCATCTGCTGGGTCCCCTGGGTCTCGATCTGGGTCACGATCCCACCGGCGCCGCCTTGGCGCGGGCCACGCGCGAGAGGCTCTCGGCGCGGATCATGGTGAAAAGGATGATGGAGCCGATCACGGCGATGGCGACGAAGCTGACCATGGCGGACATGGCATAGCTTTGCGGCGACATGCCGGTGTTGAGCATCTGGCTGATCAGCACCGTGGTGAAGGTGTCGAACCCGCCCTTCAGAAGGCTCGTGCGGGTGTATTCGTTGAAGACCAGGATCACCGTGAAGGCGCAGGCCGAGAAGACACCGGCGCGGATCTGCGGGAACTCGATGTCCCAGAAGGCGCGCCAGCCGTTGGCCCCGCAGGCCCGCGCGGCCTCGGTCTGTTCGGGGCGGTAGCGGCCCATGGTGATCAGGATCACCACGAAGGAATAGGGGATCGTGTAGATGATCAGCCCGATCGTCGCGGTCAGGAAGCTCAGCCGGAACCAGCCGTCGAACATCGCGGTGCCGAGCTGGTCGCCCAGCCAGATGAAGGCGATGTTGAGGTTCTTGAAGGACACCAGGAGCGCCGAGCCCAGGATGTCCGGCGGCACGAACAGCGGCGCCAGAAGCAGGAAGACCGGGAAGATCTTGTTGCCCGCCGACTTGTAGTGCTTGGCCGCCAAGAGCGCCATCGGCACGGTGATCACGGTCACCACCACCGCCAGCATCAGCGTCCAGCGCAGCGCGCCGATCAACAGCTCGTCCGAGAAGATCAGCCCGTACCACTCGAGCGTGAAGACATATTCGTTCGCGCCGAAGCCGTTGGCGTTGAACGAGACATACATGACGTAGAGGACCGGGGTCATCAGCGTCAGCACCACGAAGAGCAGGTAGGCCCACTTCAGGCGATGCAGCCAGGGATTGTCGTAGTCGTTCATGCGCGCGCCCTCAGCTCAGCGGGGTGAGGATCTTGGTGAGATCGAAAAGCCGGTGCCCGATCCACAGAAGCGTCATCAGGGTGGCCATCATGATCGCGCTCACCGCCATGGCGAGCGGGAAGTCGAGCGCGGTGATCGCCTGCGTGGCGATCAGCCCGGCGTTCACGGCCCCCGCCCCGCCCAGGATGTTCGGCAGCAGCGCCACGCCCAGTCCGTTGACGAAGATGAAGACCGAGCCCGCGAAGATCCCCGGCGCCGCGAGCGGCAGGATCACGTCCTTGAAGCGCCGCCAGGGGCCGACGCCCAGGTCGTCGCAGACCTCGAAGATGTATTTCGGCACCGCCTCCATCGCGAGGAAGCCCGAGAAGACGATGAAGGGCAGGAAGGACAGTACCTCGCCGATCACCACCCCGGTATGGGTGTAGAGAAGCGCCGTGATCGGCTCGTCGATGATGCCGAGGTCCATCAGCGTGGTGTTCACCAGCCCGTTGCGTTGCAGGACCGGGCGCAGGGCGAAGACGCGGATGATCTCGGAGACCATGAAGGGCAGGATGAACAGCAGCACCACCCGGTGCTGGGCCACCTGCGGGATCGACTTGCGCACGAAGACCGCGATGGGGAAGCCGAAGACGAAGCAGATCGCCACCGAGATCAGCGAGTATTTCATCGAGTTGAGGAAGTTCGTCAGCCGCGCGGAGAAGAAGAAGTTCTCGTAGGAGAACAGGGTGAAGCCCGGCTCCATCCAGAACATCGTGCGCTCGAAGACCGAGAAGACCACGGTCATCGCCATCGGCAGGGCGAAGAAGATCACCATGAAGATCAGCGGTGCGCGGAAGACCCAGGGCACCAGCCGCTCGCGCCAGGGGGGCGTGGTCCGGTCGACGGGACGTGCCCCGCCGACCGTTTCTGTGCTTTGCACCGCCATGTGGATCAGGCCGCCTGAACGCGCGACCACCAGTCCTGGTAGGCCCGGATGTTGGTCGGGAAGACGTTCTGCCAGGAGTTGCCGGCCACCGCGCGGCGCGCCTGCTTGCGCTCGAGCCGCTCGGCCATGATCGCCTTGGTGTCATCGTCGAACATGTCGCCGTTGGCCTCGACGAACTCGGACACGCCGGTCATCTGCGGGGTGAAGCCCAGGCCCGCCAGGGTCTGCGCGCCGAACCAGGGGCTGAGGTAGACATTGGCGAGGCTGTAGAAGGCCTCTTCCATGCCGCGCTCCTGGCCGCCGCGGGTCAGCATGACGATGTTGTTCCAGCTCTGGTGACCTTCCTTCATCGTGCCGTAGCGGATGTCCTGGCCGTTCTTGCGGGCCGCGAAGATCTGGATCACCTCCCAGCAGGAGGAGACCAGCACCTCTTCCGAGGACAGAAGGTCCGCGCCGTTCTGCACCCCGTCCCAGAAGGTGCGGAAGTGGCCCTTCTTCTTGAGGTCGATGAGGAACTCGCAGGTCTGGCGCACCTCGTCCTCGGTCATGTCCGAGGGGTTGTCGATGTCGCCCTTGCCGGACTGCTTGAGGTAGATCGCGGTATTGGTCAGCGTCGGGCCGAAGTCGTTCTGCATCGCCGCCCGGCCGCGGAACTGGCTGTCGAAGAGCGCCTCCCAGGAGGTCAGCTCCTCGCCGATGACCTCGTGGTTGAAGGCCAGGCTGTCGGCGTTGGAGATATAGGGCACGGCGTAGACCTTGCCGTCGTGGCGGATGGTGTCGGCGCTGTCGCCGCCCTCCTGGTAGCTCTCGAGGATATTGGCCCAGTTCGGGATCCGCGAGATGTCGAGCTCGGCGATCGCCCCCTGCGAGGCCAGCGCGTCCTCCATGCCGCCGCCGTTGTCGGTCATCGCGTCGTAAAGCGCGTTGCCGTCGCCCACGACCATCTTCTGGATCGATTCATCGGCGCGGGCCGATTTGGCGATGGCGTTGATGCTGATCCCGGCCTGGGACTCCATGTCGGACCAGTCCTGCGCGCCGACCTTGGCGATGCCCGGCGCCCAGAGCTTCAGCGCCTCCTGCGCCCGGGCCGCGGTGCCGAAGGCGCCCGAGGCGGCGGTGGCGCCCATCAGGGCCATGAATGTGCGGCGGTTAAACTCAGCTTGGTTCATGCGAACTCTCCTGTTGGTTGGGCCCGCCGACCAGCCGGCAGGGTGGATCGTCTGTCCCGATCGTCTTGCCCCAATGGCATGGCGGCCGATCTTCGCGGCCGCCGGGCGGCCCGGTTCAGGCCGGACACGCCCTTGCTCTTGCCATCGAGTATGTCCCGAAACGGCGTGATTGCAAAATTTTTTTGTATGCAGAATGAAGATTCCTGCAAGCTGCTGAAAAGCATTGCGAAATATGTGAGGCCCGCCCAAGAACATGCGATTCCAGCGTTATATGCAGGCTCATGGCGCTTGATCTGCACGCAGAATCGGGGCAATCCTGAGGGTGTATAGCGGATTTTGTATGCGAAATGACCCATAACCCCGCCTCCACCGAATCGGCCCTGATCGCGCTTTCCAGCGCCGCGCCGGACGCTCCGGCCCGGGCCGCGGCGCGGCTCTGCCTGCTCGACTGGCTGGGCTGCATCCTGGCCGCGCGCGGCGCGCCGCAGGCGCGCGCGCTGGCGGCGGCACTGGGGGTCGAGGGCGGCGATCTTCTGGGCATGGCCTTCGCGCCCCTGCGCTCGGATGCACAGACCGCGGTGCTGGCGCTGGGGGCGCTCGGCAATGTGCTCGAGATGGACGATCTGCACCGCGCCTCGATCCTGCATCCCGGCGACACGATCTGCGCGGCCGCCCTGGCCCTGGGCCTGCGCCGCAAGACCCCGGGCGCGGATCTTCTCGATGCGCTGGTCGCGGGCTACGAGATCGCCACCCGGATCGGGCGGGTCGCGGCTTCGGGCGGCTATACCCCCTTCTACAACTCGGGCACCTGCGGGGTCTTCGGCGCCACGCTCACGGCCGCGCGGCTGCGCGGGCTCGACGCCGAGGCAACCGCCGACGCGCTCGGACAGGCGGGCATGCAGGCCGCCGGGATCTGGCAGTGCCGGCTGGAGCCCAGCTTTTCCAAGCAGCTCGCCACCGCCCATGCCGCCCGCGCCGGGGTCTTCTCGGCCGAGCTGGGCGCGGCGGGCTTCCGGGGGCCGCGGGCGATCCTGACCGGGCGCATGGGCTTTTTCGCGAGCCACTACCCCGGCGCCGATCCCGCGCCGCTAACCGCGCCGGGCCCCTGGGCGATCACCGAGATGAGCTACAAGCCCTTCCCGGCCTGCCGCCACACCCATCCCGCGATCTCTGCGGCGCTGGCGCTGCGCGAGGACGGCGTGACCGAGGCCGCGGAGATCCGCGTCGCCACCTATGGCGCGGCGATCGACTTCTGCGACGCGCCCGAGCCCCGGACCGGCGATGCCGCGCGCTTCAGCCTGCAGCACGCGGTGGCGGTGACGCTCCTGCGCGGGCGGCCCGGCGTCGCCGATTTCGAAGGCGCCGCGCTGACCGATCCCGCCATCGCCGCGCTGCGCGCCCGCGTGCGGCTGGAACAGGACCCCGCCCATGACGCCGCCTTCCCGGAGGCCTATGGCGCCAGGGTTACCGTCGCGCGGTCCTCGGGCCCCGAGCGCAGCGCGGAATGCCCCGCCGCCTGGGGCGACCCGGAGAACCCGATGTCCGAGGCGGATCTTCTGGAGAAGTTCCACCTCAACGCCGCGCATGGCCGGGTGCCGCCGCCCGCCGCCCGCGCCCTGGCCGAGGCGGTGACCGCCCTGCCCGAGGCGTCCGACCTTCTTGCCTTGCACCGCGCGCTGACCCGCGCCGTCACACCCGAACCGGAGCCCGTGCCATGACCCTGAAACCCGCCGTGCCCTTCCACGCCCTGACCGAGGAGACCGGCTGGGAGCCGGTGCCCGGCGGCGCGCCGGGGGTCGAGATGAAGATGCTTTCGGGCGCGCTGGACGAAGAGGCCAAGACCGGCGTCCGCACCCGGCTGATCCGCTTCCAGCCCGGCGCCGTGGCGCCCGCGGTCTTCGTGCATGACTACTGGGAAGAGGTCTATCTGCTCTCGGGCGTGCTGGTCACCGGCTGCGACGCGGACGGCAAGGGCGGCACCGCCTTCGAGGCGCCTGCCTATGCCTGCCGCCCGCCCGGCACCGAACACGGGCCCTTCACCTCGGAGGCAGGCTGCAGCTTCTTCGAGATCCAGTATTACATCGACGGGGACGGCTGATGGACCTTGGGCTTTCTGGACGGCACGCGCTGATCACCGGCGGCTCCAAGGGCATCGGGCGGGCCATCGCCGCGGCGCTCCTGGCCGAGGGGGCGCGGGTCACGCTGGTCGCCCGCGACGCGGAGCGGCTCGCCGAGGCGCAGGCGGCGCTGGCCCCCGAGGACCCCGCGCGGGTTTCGGTGCTGCCCGCCGATCTCGGCAGCGACGCGGGCCGGGCGGCGCTGCTCGAGGCGGTCGAACTGCCGGACATCCTGATCAACAACGCCGGCGCCATCCGCGCCGGGCGGCTGGGCGATCTGTCGATCGAGGACTGGCGGCAGGACTGGGAGCTCAAGGTCTTCGGCTATATCCATCTCTGCCAGCAGCTCCTGCCCCAGATGGCGGCGCGGGGCTCGGGCGCGATGCTGAACATCATCGGCATGGCGGGCCGGGCGAACCGGCCGGCCTATATCTCGGGCTCGGCGGCCAATGCGGCGCTCATCGCCTTCACCCAGGCGCTCGGGGCCGAGGCGCAGGGCGCGGGGCTGCGGGTCTTCGGCATCAACCCCTCGCCGACGCTGACCGACCGGATGACCGACTTCATGAAACGCAAGGCCCAGGCCGAGCTGGGGGACGTGGCCCGCTGGCGCGAGATGGTCGACCCGGACCGTTTCCCCTATGGCCGCCCCGCCGACCCCGAGGAGGTCGCCGCCCTGGCGGTCATGCTTCTGTCGCCGCGCGCGGGCTATCTGAACGGCACCGTGGTGGACATCGACGGAGGCGGCCAATGGACGGGGACGTGACGCGCGAGACGCCCTTTGCCGAGGGCCGCATCCTGCTGCGCCGCGCGGGCGGCGTGGCCCGCATCGTCTTCAACGCGCCCGAGAAGATGAACGCCATGCGGCTCGCCATGTGGGAGGCGCTGGCCGAGATCTGCGACGAGCTTGCCACGGACCCGGACCTGCGCGTCCTGGTTCTGGAGGGCGCGGGCGACCGGGCCTTCGTCGCGGGCGCCGACATCTCCGAGTTCGGCGAGACCCGCAGCGATGCCGCGGGGGCGGCGCGCTACAACGCCGCCGTCGCCCGGGCCGAGCGCGCGGTCGAGGTCATGCCGGTGCCGGTCCTCGCGCTGATCCGCGGCTATTGCATCGGCGGCGGGCTCGGCATCGCCATGCGCTGCGACCTGCGGCTCGCCGCCTCGGATGCGCGTTTCGCCATCACGCCCGCGAAGCTGGGCCTGGGCTACGGTTACGAGGGCGTCGCCTCGCTCCTGTCGCGGCTGGGCCACGCGCGGACCGCCGATCTGCTTTTCACCGGCCGCCGGCTCGACGCCGAGGAGGCCCGCGCGGCGGGCATCGCGGATTTCCTTTACCCCGTGGACCAGTTCGAGGCCGAATGCGCCGCCTATATCGACCGGCTCGCCGCCAATGCGCCGCTGACCATCCGCGCGGTCAAGGCGGCGCTCCTCGAGCTAGCGCGCCCCGAGGGCGCCCGCGACCCCGAACGGGTCGAGGCGCTGGTGCGCGCCTGTTTCGACAGCGCCGACTACCAGGAAGGACAGCGCGCCTTCGCCGAGAAGCGCAAACCCCGGTTCGAGGGCCGATGACATGAACACCGCCACCCGGGACAAGGCCCTGCAGGAGGCCGTCGGCCGCAGCGAGCGCGCCGAGGACAGCCTCGATTTGCGCCAGGCGCGGCTCATGCAGCTCACGCTCGACCAGGAGGCCACGCTGGACGAGGGCGATCCGCTGCCGCCCTTCTGGCATTACCTCTATTTCAACCCCCAGATCCGCGCTTCGGAGCTGGGCCCCGACGGCCACGAGAAGCTCGGGCGCTTCATCCCCGACTTCGGGCTGCCACGGCGGATGTGGGCCGGCGGGCGGGTCGAGATCGACAAACCCCTGCGGCTGGGCGAGAGGGTGCAGAAGCTCTCGACCATCCGCAGCGTCGAAGAGAAGACCGGCCGCTCGGGGCGGCTCTGCTTCGTCACCGTCGACCACGACTTCAGCGTCGCGGGCGAACACCGGCTGCGCGAGACGCAGAACATCGTCTACCGCGCCGCGCCGGACCCGGACGCACCCCCGCCCCCGGGCAAGCCCGCGCCCGAGGACGCCGATTTCACCCGCGAGATCCACCCCGACCCGGTGCTGCTCTTTCGCTACTCGGCCTTGATCTTCTACGGCCACCGCATCCATTACGACGCCGATTACACCCGCGGCACCGAGGGCTACCCGGGGCTGGTGGTGCATGGTCCGCTGACCGCGACGCTGCTCATCGGGCTGGGCCTCGAACGGCTGGAGGGCCGGGCGCTCTCGGCGATCGAGATCCGCGCCATGGCCCCGCTTTTCGTCACCGCGCCCTTCACGCTCGAGGGGCGCGACAGCAGCGAGGGGACCGAGCTTTGGGCGCGGCGCCCGGATGGCACCACGGCGATGACGGTCAGGCTTCACGCGGCGGCGTGACATTGCAGGAGACGACGAGATGACAAATCCGCTCTACGACATGCTGATCGGAGGCCGCGCCGACAGCCCGGCGCCGCTTTTGCATCTGCCGGGCGGGCAGGTGCTGTCCTACGCCGACATGGCCAAGCGCGCCGCCCGCATCGCCGGGATGCTCAGCGCCGAAGGGCTGGAAAAGGGCGACCGTCTGGCGATGCAATGCCCGAAGTCCCCCGAGGCGCTGGCGCTCTACCTCGCCTGCCTGCAATCGGGCGTGATCTTCCTGCCGCTCAACACCGCCTATACGCCCGACGAGATCGGCTATTTCGTCGGCGACGCGGCGCCCAAGATCGTCGTCACCGATCCCTCCGCCGAGGCCGCGCTGCGCCCGATCACCGAGGCCGCGGGCGCGCTTCTCCTGACGCTCGACGCCGAGGAGCAGGGCAGCTTCGCTGCGCGGGTCGCCGAGGCGGACCCCGTCACCGAGGTGACCCCCTGCACGCCCGAGGACCTGGCCTGCTTCCTCTACACCTCCGGCACCACCGGACGCTCGAAAGGCGCCATGCTGACCCATGGCAACCTCGCCTCCAACGCCGAGACGCTGACCCGCACCTGGCGCTTCACCGATGCGGACGTGCTGCTGCACGCCCTGCCGATCTTCCACGCGCATGGGCTCTTCGTGGCCTGCAACGTGCTGATGAACGCCGGCGGATCGATGATCTGGCTGCCCGGCTTCTCCACGGACGCGGTGCTCGAGGCGCTGCCGCGCGCCACCTCGATGATGGGCGTGCCGACCTTCTACACCCGGCTTCTCGACGCTCCCGAGTTCGACCGCGACCGCGCCGGGCACATGCGGCTCTTCACCTCGGGCAGCGCGCCGCTTCTGGCCGAGACCCACGACCGTTTCCGCGAACGCACCGGCCACGCCATCCTCGAACGCTACGGCATGACCGAGACCGGCATGAACACCTCGAACCCCTATGACGGCGACCGTCGCGCGGGAACCGTGGGCTTCCCGCTCGAGGGCGTGGAGATCCGCATCATGGGCGAGGAGGGCACCCCGCTTCCCGCCGGCGAGACCGGCATGATCGAGGTGCGCGGGCCCAATGTCTTCAAGGGCTACTGGCAGATGCCGGAAAAGACCGCCGAGGAGCTGCGCGAGAACGGCTTCTTCATCACCGGCGACCTCGGCCGGATCGACGCCGAGGGTTATGTGACCATCGTCGGTCGCGAGAAGGACCTGATCATCTCGGGCGGCTACAACGTCTATCCCAAGGAGGTCGAACAGCTGCTCGACGACCTGCCGGGCGTGCGCGAAAGCGCGGTGATCGGCGTGCCGCATGCGGATTTCGGCGAGGGCGTCGTGGCGGTGCTGGTGGCCGAGGGCGCGGGCCCCGACCTCGACGGGATCGCCGAGGAGGTCTCGGGGCGGCTCGCCAACTACAAGCGCCCGAAGCGCTACGTCATGCGCGAGGCCCTGCCCCGCAACACCATGGGCAAGGTGCAGAAGAACGTGCTGCGGGAGGAATGCGCCGAGCTTTTCGCCCCCGGCGCAGCCCGGCAGGCGGGCGGCTGAGCGCGGCTCAGAGCCGCGCGAGGATGTCCTCGGCGAGCGTCACCAGAAGGCGCTCGCTGCCTTTCGGCCCGACAAGCTGCGCCGAGACCGGCGGATGCGCCCCTGGCGCGGGCAGCGCCAGCGCCGGGCAGCCCGCGACATTGGCCATCACGGTGAAATCCGCCTGCCCGCGCGGCGGGCGGCCCCCGAGCGGGAAGGCGGGCTCCGCCACCGTGGGCAGAAGTGCGACGCGCGGGCCATCGAGGGCGGATTGCACGGCGGATGCGGTCTGCGCGATCGACGGACGGATCGCGCGGGCCTTGTCCTCCGGGATCGCCGCGCCGTAATCGATGAGCTTGCGCAGTCCCGGGCTGAGGCCGGGCACGCCGCCGAGGCTTTGTGCCGCCTCGATCTCGGTCAGCAGGAAGGCGGTGCCGCGCAGCTCGGCGAAGTCCATGGGCGGCAGCGGATCGGGCGGGCCGAGAAAGGCGCCGAGCGCATCGTGGCAGGCGTCATAGAACGCCCGGACCTCGGGCGTGCAGCCCGCCAGCTGCGCCGCCTCCGGCGCGCACCAGCCGAGGGGGTTCGGCGAGTTGTCGTCAGGCAAAAGCACATCCAGCAGCGCGTTCAGCCCGCCCGCATCCCGCGCGAAGATCCCCGGCGCATCGAGGCTCGGCGCCAGCGGGAAGAGCCCGGCATCGGCCACCGCCCCCGCGCCGAACTTCAGCCCGAAGACCCCGCAATAGGCTGCCGGGATGCGCACCGAACCCATGGTGTCGCTGCCAAGCGCGAGGTCCACCGCCCCCGCCGCCAAGGCCGCCGCCGAGCCCCCCGAGGAGCCGCCCGGCGAATGCCCCGGCCAGACCGGGTTCTCGCAGCGGGTGAAATGCGGGTTGTCGCAGGCGGCCCCCAGCGCGCCTTCGTCCATGGAAAGCCGCGACAGGATGCGCGCCCCCGCGCCGCGCAGCCGGGCCACCAGCGGCGCGTCCGCCTTGGCCAGCTCGCCCGCGCGCGCCCCGATGCCCGCCGTCCAGGCCTGGCCCGCGACCCGGAAGTTGGATTTCACCCCGAGGGTCAGACCCGCCAAGGGCCCCGCCCCCGGCGCCTTGGCCGCATCCAAGGGCAGCGAGACCTCGGGCGCCTCGCAGAAGCCCCAGCGGGTGGCGCGCGCCGCGATCTCCTCGAAGGGCGGGCTCACGCCCCGTCCTTCGCCTGTTGCGAGCTTTGAATATGCGTCGCCACCCGCGAGGCCCCGGCCAGCAGATGCGCCGACATGACGCTCGAGGCCCATTCCGGCGAGCGCGCCTCGATGGCGTCGATGATCTCGGCGTGGTGATGCAGGCTGCGCCGCAGGTCGTGTTCGGAGAACATCGAATAGGTGCGCACCACCATGCTGACATCCAGCACCGTCGTCATCAGCGCCGTCAGCCGCGGCGAGCGCGCGGCATTGACGATGGTGCGGTGAAACTCCTCGTTGGCGGTGACCAGCACCTGGTAGGCGCTGTCGTCGCGCGGCGGCGTGTTGGCCTGCATGACCGCGTGAATGCGGCGCAGCTCGGCCAGGTCCTCCTCGGTCGCGAGCCGCGCGGCGCGCTGGACCGAGTAGCATTCGACGAGGCGGCGGATCTCGTAGACCTGTTCGGCCTCGTCCTCGGGGAAATAAGCGACCCGGGTGGTATAGCCGCTCTGCCGGTCGATGAAGCCCTCGAGGATGAGTCGCCCGATGGCCTCGCGGATCGGCGTCCGGCTGAGGCCGAGGTCCTCGGAGAGCCGCGTCTCGGTCAGCCGCTCGCCCTCTTCGAGCTTGCCGGTCAGGATGTCGCGGCGGATGATCTGGTAGGCCTGCTCGGTGGCGTTCATCTTCGGCTGGGCAGCGGCTGTCATGGGGCGCGGATCCGTGCTGAAAGCGCGCCCGGGACGGCGCAAGAAAGCGTGCCGCCGCGCCGCCGGATGGACGGCCCGAGGCGGAGCGCGGGTAGTATTTTGTATGCGAAATCCGGGATGTGGTCAAAGGGCTTTGTCGGGGTTGGGTGGCGTGGCATGAGCGGCCGGGAGGGAGATACCCAAGCAGTGCTGGCGATTGCCCTGCCGCCCGCCGTTTGCGCCGCAACGCGGCAAGGTTTGGGCGCGACACTCTTGTGTATCCAGAACGGCTCATTTTGATCCAGCGGCGTCCGCGAGAGCGGGTCGGATACCAGCTGCATCATCCCCGCAGGCGGCGCGCAGAGCCCACCCGTTAGACCGCCGCTGTTCCGAAAGCCCCCCATGCCACGCTATGCGCGTGCATTTGCTCCTGCCACGGGCGGCCGAAAGGCCCGGCAAGCGCACACAGGCTTGCCCCTCTGCATACACATGCGCCTCATCTGCATATTGACAGATACCTCTATTCACACAATGATCACCCCACCCATCACCTCTCACCCGCGCGTCACACCCCTACCGCGCGGCTTCTAGGCCGCGCGCCACGCGCCACGGAAGGTCTCGCCTCATGCCCCTACGCCCCTGCTCTGCCAGCACGGCCCTCGGACCCGGCGCCTGACCTCATGCCTGCCCCCGCCGCGCATCCGCCCATCCGTCAAAGCCGCTACCGCCTCACCCGGCAGGCGGACGACGCGGTGCGGCGGATGTCGGGCGCGCAGGCCCGGCAGGGCGCAGGGGCGCATCCGATCTTCGCCTTCCTCGGCGCCCTCGGCGGGCTGCCGCAGCCGATCAAGGAGCTGAGCGAGAGCCTCGGGTTGGACTTCGCCGCGGGCCCGGTGCTGGCGGGCTGCCGGATCACGCTGCATGCGCCGCTCCAGATCGACCGGGAGTACACCGTCGAGGCCAAAGTGGCCGGGCTCGAGCGGCGGCCCAGCCAGGCCTATGGCGCCGCCGATCACCTGCATCTCGCCGTGGCGCTGACCGAAGACGGCACCCCCGCCTCGGAGATCGCGCTGCACATCGTCTTTCCCGCACCGGAGGCCCAATGACCGACGCCCCCAGCTTCCGCTTCGGCCCGGTCTCGGGCGGTGACATGGCGCAATGGTGCGCGCTTCTGAACGACGACAACGAGATCCACCTGTCGCGCGAAGCCGCCGAAGCCGCGGGGCTTGGCCCCCTGCGCATCAACCCAGGCCCGGCGAACCTCGCCGTGCTGATGAACGCCCTTCTCGACGGCGAGAGCGAAAGCACGCTCCGCGAGGTCGAGGCGCGGTTTCTCGGCAATGTCCGAGAGGGCGATCACCTCTGCGCGCGCCGCGACGGCGACAGCGCCGCGCTTTATCGCGCGGGCGAGGAGGCGCCGCTTCTCACCGCCACCTTCCGCTTCGGAGACCAGGAATGACCGACACCGCCCGGGCCGCCCAGATGACCGTCTATCCGCTCGTGGCGATGCGCGCCCGCGAACGGCCCGGGGCGCTTGCGCTGACCGACGGGACGACCGAGCTGAGCTACGCCCAGCTGATCGACCGGGTGGACCGCTGCGCCGCGGCCCTCGCCCAGCGCGGGCTCCGGCGCGGCGACCGGGTCGCGGTCCTGTCGGAGAACTCGATCGACTACACCGTGCTGGAGCTCGCGGGCGCCAAGCTGGGCCTGATCACCGCCTGCCAGAACACCCGCCTGACCGAGCCAGAGCTGCGCTACTGCATGGAGCTGGTCGGCCCCGGCCTGATCGTCGCCTCGCAGCGCCACGCCGAGATGGCGGCGGCGGTGGCCGGGCCCTGCCCCGTCGCGGGTTTCGCCGAGCTTTCCGCCCCCGGCGAGACCGAGGTCGCCGCCGAGGCCGAAGACGGGCTCTTCATCATCTACACCTCGGGCACCACCGGGCGGCCCAAGGCGGCGGTGATCAGCCATCGCGCGCAGATCGCGCGGATGAGCACGCTGCGGCTCGACCTCGGCATCCTGCCCGGCGACGGCTATGTCGCCTGGGCCCCGATGTTCCACATCGGCGGCACCGAGCACCTGGTCTCGAGCCTGATGTCCGGCGCGCCGGGCTACGTGGTGGACGGCTTCGACGCGGGCGCGATCCTCGACGCGCTCGAACGCTTCGCGGTGGGCTGGCTGCTGCTGGTGCCCGCGACCATCGAGCCGCTGATCGCCGAGCTGAAGGCGCGGAAGCCCGCGATCCAGGGCGTGCGCGCGGTGGGCTGCATGGCCGACCTTGTGCCCTCGGAGGTCATCGCCGAGATCACCACCCTGATCGGCGCGCCCTATCTCGACAGTTTCGGCGCCACCGAGACCGGCATGGGCCCCTTGTCGGGCGCGGTGATCCCGCCCGGCACGCGCGCGACGCGCTTTCCCAAGCGGCTCTCGAGCCTGGTCGAGCTGCGGCTCTGCGACGGTGAGGGCCGCGAGGTGCCCGAGGGCGACCCGGGCGAGGCCTGGGTGCGGGGGCCCGCGCTCTTTTCGGGCTATTGGAACAACCCCGAGGTCACCGCAAAGGACTTTGCCGGGGGCTGGTTCCGCATGGGCGACATGTTCCGCAAGACTTCAGAGGGCTATCTCTTCGCCGGGCGGTCGAAATACCTGATCAAGTCCGGTGGCGAGAACATCTACCCCGCCGAGATCGAGCGGGTGCTGCTCTCCGATCCGCGCGTCGCCGATGCCATCGTGGTGCGCCGGGCGGATGCGCGCTGGGGCGAGGTGCCGGTCGCCGTGGTCGCCCGCGCCGCACCGCTCGAGGCCGAGGAGGTGCTGGCGCTCTGCCGCGCGGAGCTCGCGGGCTACAAGCGCCCGAAGGACGTGCATTTCGTCGAGATGGACGCGCTGCCCCGGTCGGTCAGCGGCAAGATCCTGCGCGAAGAGGTGGAGAAGCTGGTCTGAGGGCGGGCTTGCTGGTGCCGGGGTGACCGCGGACCGCTCCCGGCCAAGCCTCGGACCACAAGCAAGTCTCGCGACGGCAGCAGCAAGCCCCCGTCTCCGACGGTCTCCAACGCCCAGCCACCGGCCCCGCCCTCCGCGGGACCGGTGCATTTCTTAGCGCTTCAACGTGGCCTGCATCGCCGCGCGGGTCTCGGGCCGGGCGGCCATGCGCAGCACCGCCGCGCGTTCGAGCGCGTGCATCTCCGCCTCGGAGAGCGGCCGCGACGGGTCGCCTTCGGGACCGCCGGTCACCACCTCGGCCAGGTCCTCGACCACGCGCAGCGCCGCCGGCTCGATCCGGCCCGCCTGCCGCGCGGCCCGCGCGCTGGCCAGGGCCCCGGCGAGGCCCGACGGCCCGGCAAGGGTGAAAAGCTCCTCCTCCGGCGCGCTGTAGTCGCGCGCCAGAGCCCGCGCGATGGCGCAGGCGGCGGGCTCGACGTCATCGGCATGCATGACGATCTCGTCCGCCTCGCGCAGGAGCCCGAGGCCCCGCGCCTCGGCCGCCGACCGGGCGACGGGCCCGGGCAGCAGTGTCTCGACCAGCCGGGCCGCCAGCGCGCCGGGCCCCTGCAGACCACTGCCGGGCGTGGCGAAGCGCGCAAACAACCGCGTGCAGCCGCCCCAGCCCGGCAGGATGCCAAGCTGCGTCTCGGGCAGGCCGATCCGGGCCTCGGCATGGGCGACCACGCGGTCGGCGTGCAGCGTCACCTCGCAGCCGCCGCCCAGCGCCAGCCCGCGCACCGCGGCGACCACCGGGAAGGGCGCCCGGCGCAGCGCGGAAAAGACCGACTGGCCGCGCGCGAGGAAAGCCTCGAGACGCTCCGGCGTCTCGGCCAGTTCCAGGAACCGCGACAGATCCGCCCCCGCCGAGAGCGCCCGGGGCGAGCCCGGCGCGATGACCAGCGCCTTGAGGTCGCCGCGCGCCAGCACCGCCTCGAAGAGGTCGAAGACCTCGGGCGCGAAGGTGCCCATCTTGGTGGTGATGCGCAGGATCCCGAGCCCTTCGCCGCCATCCTCGAGCCGCCCGCCCGGGGTCTCGGCCAGGATGCGCGGCGCGACCTCGGCGGCAGCGCCCGGGGTGTCCTCCCCGGTCAGCGGCGCGCCCGACAGATCGATGCGCGGCGCGGCGCCGTCGTAGAAGTCGCCCGCTTGGGCCGCGCCCTCCAGAAGCTCCGGCACCGCGCGGCCTTCGGCCCGGAGCCGCGCGACCACCTCACCGGCGCCGACCCGGTCGATCTGCCGGAACGGCCCCTCGCGCCAGCCGTAGCCCAGCGCCACGGCGGTATCCACGGCGGGCAGGTCATGGGCGATCTCGCCCGCGACCGAGGCGGTGTAGAGGGCGAGGTTGCGCAGCACCGACCAGGCGTAATCGCCCAGCGGCCCGCCCGCGGCGATCAGCGCGGCGAGATCGCGGCCGCCGCCCGGAAGATCCGCCACCTCGCGGCGCGGACGATAGTCGAAGCTCGCCAAGTCCAGCGCCTCGCGGCTGCCGTCCTCGGCCTTGCGGTAGAACCCTGCGCCGGACTTGCGCCCGAAGCGCCCCGCCGCCTGCATCTTCGCCGAAAGCTCGGAGCCCGCCAGGTCATAGGCATGCGCCCCGTCGCCCGTGGGCAAGGAGCGGATCAGGCTGCCCCAGACCAGCGGGATGAGGTCGATGCCGATCAGGTCCAGAAGGCCGAAAACCCCGGTGCGCGGCACGCCGAAAGCGGCGATCACCGCATCGGCCTCTTCGACGCTCAGGCCCTGCTCCGCCGCCTCGAGCACCGCCATGGCGATCCAGTAGCAGCCGATGCGATTGGCGATGAAACCCGGCGTGTCGCGGCATTCCACCACCGTCTTGCCCAAGAGCCCGCGCCCCGCGCGCCAGGCCCGGGTCGCGCTCTCCTTGGCCGTATCCGCGCCCGCGACCACCTCGAGAAGCTGCATCTGCCGGGGCGGGTTGAAGAAATGGCTGATCACGTAGTCCCGGGCGAAGCTCTCGGGCAGACCCGCCACGAGGTCTCGACGCAGGAGCGTCGAGGTGTTGGACGAGACCGTGCTGCCCGGCTTCCGATGCGCCTCGATCTGGCGGTAGAGATCGCGCTTCAGATCGAAATCCTCGATGATCGCCTCGACAATCCAATCGGCCTCGGCGAGCCGCGGCAGGTCGTCCTCGACGTTCCCGGGGCGCACCAGCGCCGCCGCCTCGGGGGCCATGAAGCCGCCGCTCTTGAGTTGGCGCGCGATGCCGGCCTCGGCGGGGCCGTTGCGGCTGTCGGAGCCGGGAATGTCGAGAAGGTCGACCGGGATCCCGGCATTGGCGAACTGCGCCGCGATGCCGCCACCCATGGAGCCCGCGCCGATCACCGCCGCCCGCCGGACGCCGGTGTCCTGGCTGCCGAATGCCGCTTTCAAGTCCGTCCTCATGCTGCCTCCAGAACCATGGCGATGCCCATGCCGCCGCCGATGCATTGCGTGGCCAGCGCGTGCCGCCCGCCCTCGCGCTTGAGAAGCTGCGCGGCCTTGCCGACCAGCCGTCCGCCGGTGGCGCCCAGCGGGTGGCCGAGCGCAATCGCGCCGCCGTCGATGTTGAGTTTTTCCTCGGGGATCTCGAGCGCCCGGCGGCAGGCCTCGGCCTGGGCGGCGAAAGCCTCGTTCATCTCCACGATGTCGATGTCCGCGATGCCCAGCCCGGCGCGGGACAGCGCCTTCTTCGAGCTTTCCACCGGGCCCATGCCCATGATGCCCGGCGCGCAGCCCGAGACGCCGAAGCCCGCGATCCGCGCCAGGGGCGTGAGGCCGTGGCGCTCGAGGACCTCCTCGGTGCAGACGATCAGCGCCGTCGCCCCGTCGGTCATCGGCGAGGAGGAGCCCGCCGTCACGCTGCCGCCCTCGAGGAAGGCCGGCGCCAGGTCGGCCAGCTTCTCGGGCGTGGTCTGGCGCGGGCAGCCGTCCCGGTCGAGCGGCCCCGCCGCAGTCTCGACGGTGGTGATCTCGGCCGCGAGCCGGCCATCGGCCTGGGCGGCCAGCGCCTTCTGCTGCGAGGCATAGGCAAAGGCGTCCTGCGCGGCGCGGTCGACGCCATAGTCCCGCGCCACACGTTCGGCGGTCAGCCCGACATTGACGAAATCCGACACCGCCTCGGCGTCCCATTCCGGCGGCGGCAGCACGTTGAAGCCCATCATCGGCACCCGCGACATGCTTTCCGCGCCGCCGGCGATGAAACAGTCGCCGGCGTTCATCATCAGCATGCCCGCCGCCATCTGCACCGCCTGGATCGAGGAGCCGCACCAGCGGTTCACCGTGGCCCCGGCGACGGTCTCGGGCAGCCCGGCCAGAAGGCCGGTCACGCGGCCGATGTTCAGCCCCTGCTCGCCCTCGGGGAAGGCGCAGCCCCAGACCACGTCCTCGACCGCGTCGGGGGCGAGGCCGGTCTGGGCCAGCAGGCCCCGGATCGCCGCGGCGCCCAGGTGATCGGGCCGCGTGCCCGCCAGCGCGCCCTTGCGGGCAAAGGTGAAGGGCGTGCGGGTATAGCCGGCGATATAGGCTGTTCGGGTCATGGCTGGTCCATTCGGAAAGGATGTGACGGGAAAGGGGGCGCGGGGCTCAGGCCCCGGCGGGGGCGGCGGCCTCGAGCACGGCCCGGGAGGCCGCGACCAGCCGCTCGGCCCGCTCTCCGGGCGAGAGCCCGGCGCGGGCGAGCCGCTGCATCGGCACCTCGAGGTCGAGCGGCACCCCCGGCGGCAGCGCCGCAAGGAAGGCGGCGAGCGGGAAGGCCCCCTCGCCCGGCAACCCGCGGTCCTCGACCGCCTCGGCAAAGGGGCTCTCGGGCGCGGTGAGCGGCCCGTCGCAGAGCTGCGCGGCCCCGATCAACGCGGGATCGGTCGCGGCCAAGTCGGCCACCGTGCCGCCGGTGCGGAATAGATGCAGCGGGTCGACCAGCAGGCTGAGATTCCCGTGGCCGATGGCGCGCAAAAGCTCTTCTCCCGCGCTAATCGAGCGGCACTGGGAGAACTTCATGAACTCCAGGCTGACGGCCATGCCGCGCGCGACGGCGGCATCGGCCAGTTCGGCCAGCCGGG
This sequence comes from Roseivivax sp., assembly GCF_054552075.1. Taxonomy (NCBI): domain Bacteria; kingdom Pseudomonadati; phylum Pseudomonadota; class Alphaproteobacteria; order Rhodobacterales; family Roseobacteraceae; genus Roseivivax; species Roseivivax sp. Next base: position 34,803 of record NZ_JBTOLZ010000007.1, on the reverse strand, counting down.
CGCCCGCGCGACCGGCCTCGGGGTCCTGCACCAGGGCCGTCAGCCGCTGCGCGCCGATCTCGGCCCCGAGGTCGAGCGCCGGGGCGAGATCCGCGACCTCGGTTTCGGGCGTGATCGAGAAGACCTCGATGTTGTGCACCGTCACCGCATGGGCGGCGCAGGTGGTGCGGAAGGCGGCCAGGTCCTGCGCGGTCAGCCGCGGGAAGATGTCCAGGTTCGGCGCCGGCGGGGTGACGAAGACCGACACCCGGTCGAGCCCCGCCCCCCGCGCGATGCCCGGCAGATCGAGCGGCCCGGTGTCGCGCAGGCAAAGCTGGTGAAGCGCAAGCGGAAACATCGCTCAGGCGCCGAGGTAGCTGTCGATCACGGCCTTGTTGCCCGCAAGCTCGGCGCTGGCCCCTTCAAAGGAGATCTGCCCCCGGTCGAGCACATAGGCCCGGCTGGTCGCCTCGAGCGCGCGGTGGGCGTTCTGCTCCACCAGCAGCACGGTGAGCCCCTCGGCGTTGAGCTGCTTGAGCGCGGCGAAGACCTGGTCGGTGATCAGGGGCGAGAGCCCGAGCGAGGGCTCGTCGAGCAGCAGCAGGTGCGGCCCGCCCATCAGCGCCCGGCCGATGGCGAGCATCTGCTGCTGCCCGCCCGACAGCGTGCCGGCGATCTGGTCACGCCGCTCCTGCAGGACCGGGAACAGCTCGTAGACATGGTCGAGCGTGTAGAGCGTCTCGCGCTTGCCGCGGGCGATGAGCCCGACCTGGAGGTTCTCGTAGACGCTCATGTCGGCCAGCACCTGCCGGCCCTCGGGCACATGCAGGAGCCCCGCCCGCGACACCGCGTAGGGCGACATGCCCCGGGTCTCGCGCCCCTCGAAGACGATCTCGCCGCTCTGGCGTTTGACGACGTTCGACAGGGCGTTCAGCAGCGTCGATTTCCCGGCCCCGTTGGAGCCGATCAGGGCCACCATCTCGCCTTCGTCGATGTGCAGCGAGACCCCGCGCAGCGCCTTCACGCCGCCGTAGGACACATGCAGGTCGTTGATCTTCAATGTGGTCATGTCAGTGCCCCGAAGTCCCGATATAGGCCGCGACCACCTCGGGATCGCGGGTCACGCTGTCCGGATCGCCCGCGGCGATCATGCGCCCGCTGTCGAGCACGTAGACCTGCCGGCAGAGCCGGGTCACGAAGCCGACGTTGTGCTCGATCAGCAGAAGCGCCATGCCGCTCTCGGCCAGTTCGCGGAAGATCGTGGCCAGCTCGTCGCTCTCCACGTCGTTCATGCCCGCGACCGGCTCGTCGAGCAGCACGATATCCGGCTCGGCGGCTATGGCGCGCATCATCTCGACCCGGCGCTGGTGGCCGTAGGCGAGGTTGCCCGCCTCGTAGTCGGCGAACTCCTCCATGCGGAAGCGACGCAGCAGGTCCCAGGCCTTGGCCTCGAAGCGCCGGGTGTCGCGCCGCGCCTGCGGCAGGCCCAGGAGCTGGCTCAGAAGCGAGGCTTCCTCGCGGCGGTGAAAGCCGATCAGCACGTTTTCCAGCACCGTCGCCTCGGGCAGGAGGCGGATGTTCTGGAAGGTCCGGGCGACACCCTTGCGGGCGACGACATCGGCGCGGTCGGTGGCCAGGCTGACCCCGTCCACGGTGATGTCGCCCTTGGTCAGCGCCAGCACCCCCGAGATCATGTTCACCACGGTCGACTTGCCGGCGCCGTTGGGGCCGATCAGCCCGGTGATCTCGCCGGGCTTGACCTCCATGGTGATCCCGTCGACGGCCTTCAGCCCGCCGAAGTGCTTGGCGACATTGTCAAGACGAAGTGACGGCATCGCGGGCCTCCCTTGCGGCTGCGGTCTTGCGCTGTAGGCGCGCCTGGCGACGGCGGCGGAACCAGAAGACGATCTCGTCGCCGACGCCGTTGGGCAGGAAGGTGATGACGAGGATCAGGATCACGCCGTTCACCGCCTGGCGGTGCTCTGCCAGCGGGCGGGCGATCTCGGGCAGAAGCGCCATGATCAGCGCGCCCATGATCGGGCCGAGCAGCGTTGTCCGGCCGCCGAGGATCACCACGGTCAGCGTGTTCACGATGAAGGCGAAGCCGTAGTTATGCGGCTCGATCTGGAAGGTATAGAGGCTCTGCAGCCCGCCGAAGAGCCCGCCGATCGCCCCCGAAAGGATAAAGGCAAGGATGTGATACTTGCCGATGTTCACCCCGAGCGAGGCGGCCACGCTTTCCTCCTGGCGGAGGGCGTTGAAGACCCGCCCCATGCCCGACCGGCCGATGTTCCAGATCACATACATGGTCGCGCCGGTGACCAGGAGCAGGATCCAGGTGTTCACCTCGCGGGGGATGTTGACGATCCCGAGCGCGCCGCCGGTGAAGCCCTCGCCATAGAGCAGGAGCGACAGGACGATCTGCACGAAGGCCAGCGTCGCGATGGCCTGGAAGGCGCCGCGCAGCCGGGCCAGCGGCAGGGCGAGAAGCCCGCCCATCACCGCGGCCAGCGCGGTCCCGAGGATCACCGTCAGGAAGATCGGCACGCCGGTGGTCGTCGCGAGGATCGCCACGCAATAGGAGCCGAGCGCCGCGAAGCCGGCCGTCGCGATCGAGAAGACCCCGGCGCGCAGCGCGATCTGCTGGCTGTAGCCGAAGCCCACCGACAGCAGGAAGAAGTCGATGATCGGCTGATAGGCGTAGTAGAGCTGGATCATTGGCGCGTCCCCCCGGCCACGGCATTGATGTCACCGAAGAGCCCGTTCGGCCGCACGAGCAGCACCAGGAACAGAAGCCCGAAGATGATCGCGTCGGTCAGGCCCGACGGCAGGTAGGCGACCGTCAGCGACTGCGCGACGCCCAGCATCAGCGAGGCGACGATGGCGCCCTGCACGCTGCCGAGCCCGCCGATCACCACGACCACGAAGGCGCGCAGCATGTAGGGCTCGCCCATCAGGAACTGGATGGAGTTGAACAGCAGCCCGATCAGCACCCCCGCAAGCCCCGCCAGGGCCCCGGCGATGAAGAAGGTCTGGATGTAGACGCTTTGCGCATTGACCCCGAGCAGCGCCGCGGCACGCTCGTTGGTGGCCACCGCCCGGACCTGGCGGCCGAAGGTGGTCTTCTTGAGGTAGAAGATCAGCGCCGTGACCAGCACCGCGACGACGCCCAGGATGACGATCTGCAGAAGCGAGATGCGCAGCCCGAAGAGGTCGTAGAACTGGATCGGGAAGGTGCCGAAGGGAAAGTTCAGCACCTGCGTGTTCGACACCTGCTGCGCGATCGAGACCAGGATCAAGTCGACCCCGATCGAGGAGACCAGCGCCGGGAACTCGGCGTTGCCGCGCTTGCGCAGCGTGCGGAAGGCGATGAGGTCGACCAGGATCGAGATGATCCCCGTCGCCAGCATCGAGAAACCGATCGCCATGACGAAAGGCAGCCCACTGATCGTGCAGTAGTAGGCGATGAAGGCGCCCGCCATGAAGGTCGCGCCATGGGCGAAGTTGAGAAGCTTCTGGACTCCGAAGATCAGCGTGAAGCCCAGCGAGAAGAGCGCGTAGACCGACCCCGAGACCAGACCGTTCAGGATTTGCTGTGCAAGCATGTCATCCACCAATTGAGCAGGGTTCTACCCTGTCTTTCCGGTGAGGCGCGGCACCGGGGCGCCGCGCCGTCCTTTCAAGGATTACTGCGGCGCGACGGTGAACTCACCGTCTTTCACCTGCAGAACCTTCATCCCGAAGTAGGGGACGCGCTCTTCATTGAGGCTGTAGGTGTGCGTGCCGACCACGACGGGGACGTCCTTCTGCTCGCCCAGCGCGTCGCGCACGCCCTCGCGGGTGGCATTGCCGGCCTCGGCGGCGTCGCGGATCGCATGGGCGACCACCTGCATGCCGGAGTAGCCCATGGCGTTCCATTCGTCGGCAGGGAAGCCCATCTTCTCCTCGAAGTTCTCGGCGAAGGCGCTGGCGAACTCGGTGTCGCCGCCCGGCACCCAGGCGCCGATCAGGTAGACGCCCTCGACCGCGGCGCCGCCCTTTTCGATGAAGGTCGGCGAGGCGAAGGCGTTGTGCCCGAGGATCGCGGTGTCGGGGTCGAGGCCCGCCTGCTTGAGCTGCAGGATGATGTTCGCTCCCTGCGCCGCCGGGGTGCCGACGAAGACGCAGTCCTGGTCGGAGGTGGCGATCTTGGTGGCGAGCGCGGAGAAGTCGCTGTCGGTCGCCGCAACACCGTCGCTCGAGACGATCTCGACGCCGGCCTCGGTGATCAGCTCCTCGTATTTGCGCTGCAGCGCCACGTAGGATTCGACGTCTTTCACACCGATGATCGCGCAGGTCTCAACGCCCAGCGTCTCGGCGGTGTAATCGGCGATGAAGGGCATGGTGATGCTGCCCGGCTGGGTCATGATGAAGGACCAGGGGCCGTTCTCGAGCACCTCCATGGTGTTGGTGGTCGTCATGATCGGGAACTCGCGCTCGTTGGCCACGTTGGCGCCGGCCATGGCCACGGCGCCGGAGGTCGGGCCGACCACCATGAGCACCTCGGGATCGGCCGCGAGCCGGGTGATCAGCGACAGCGTCTGCGTGCGGTCGGTGGCGTCGTCCTCGACCTCGAAGGCCAGCGAGTTGCCCTCGCCGAAGAAGCCCTGTTCGTTCAGCTCTTCCGCGGCCAGCACCGCGCCGTCGGCGATGTTCTTGCCGATGAAGGCCGCGCCGCCCGTCAGGGACTGCAGAATCACGGCCTTGTACTCTTCCGCATGCGCAGAGGCCCCTGCGAGCGTCATTGCCAATGTACTGGCGGCTGTCAGCGTAAGTGTCCGGATTTTCATGTCTTCCTCCCTATAAACAGCCGTGCACTCTGTCCGCTTTTCGCTAGGATCGGGCTGACGGCCATGCCATTCCCACATCTTTGTATTAGCGAGTTGGTCATAAATATACACACTGATCAATGAATTTCTGTCGCGCCGCGGCGCAGCAATGTGGCGTTCACGGCACGCCGGACCCCCTCCGACCCCCTATAAACACGCGCCAAACCCAAGCCAGGCTGAGGCTTTTGGAGAATTGCTCTTGTATACGGAGCGAGTGTTTTTCATACTCAAAAAGCCAGGGAGGGCTGATCATGGCGACCACGGGAGGAACAACCATGCTGGATTTCAAGGCGTATACGGCCATCACCACGGTCGGTGACCTGCTGCTCAGGGTGGCCTCGGTCTTCCCCGAGAAAGACGCCATCGTCTTCCCCGACCGACGCCTGAGCTTCCGCGAGCTCGAGGCCCGGGCGATCCAGCGCGCGCGCGGCCTGCGGGCCCTGGGCGTGGGGCCCGGCGATCACGTCGGCATGCTGCTGCCCTCCTGCATCGAGGCGGTCGAGAGCTTTTTCGCCATCGCGCTCCTTGGCGCCGTCTCGGTGCCGATCAACGCGCGCTACCGCAGCTCGGAGCTGTCCTTCGTGGTCGAGAACGCCGATCTCACCGCGCTGATCACCCAGGGCAAGGTCGCCGAGACGGTGGATTTCGTCGCGCGGCTGACCGAAGCCTTCCCGGCGCTCGCCGAGGCGCCCGCCGATCAGCCCCTGGAACTGGCCGAGGCCCCGCGCCTGAAGCGCATCCTCCTGACCGGCGAAGACAGCGCGCGCGGCTTCACCTCCGAGGCCGCGCTGCGCCGCGCCGCGACCGAGGTGCCGCAGGAAGAGATCCACGCCATCCGCAACCGCGTGCGCGTGCGCGACACGGCGCTGATGCTCTATACTTCGGGCACGACCTCCCAGCCCAAGGGCTGCATGATCGCCCATGAAAGCCTGATCCGCACCGGGCAGGCCATGGCCAAACGCTACGACATGACCGACGAGGACGTCTTCTGGTCGCCGCTGCCGATGTATCACATCGGGGCGATGTTCCCGCTCTGCGCCGCCTATTCGGTCGGCGCCACCTATCTCTCGATGCAGTATTTCGACGCCGGCGTGGCGCTCGAGATGATCGAGGCCGAACGCGCCACGGTGACCTATCCGAGCTTCGGCACCTTCATCGGTGACATGATCTACCATGCGGATTTCGACGACCGCGACCTGTCCTCGATCCGCATCATGAACTCCAACATGGCGATGCAGCCGCCGAGCTTCGCCAAGGCGCTGCAGGAGAAGATCCCCAATGCCATCCAGGTCGGCACATTCGGGATGACCGAGACCTCGGGCACGGTGACCACCAGCTTCCCGACCGACAGCTACGAGGAACGCACCCGCCGCCTCGGCAAGCCCTTCGACGGGCTCGAGGTGAAGATTCTGCACCCCGAGACCGGCCCCTGCGGCCCCGACGAGATCGGCGAGATCTGCGTGCGCGGCTTCTCGGTCTTCACCGAATACTACAAGGACCCCGAAAAGACCGCCGAGGCCAAGCGCGACGGCTGGTTCCACACCGGCGACCTGGGCGCCTTCGACGCCAATGGCTCGCTGATGTTCCACGGGCGGCTGAAGGACATGCTGAAGGTCGGCGGCGAGAACGTCGCCGCGCAGGAGATCGAGGCCATGGTCGCGGGCCATGCGGCGGTGAAGCTCTGCCAGGTGGTCGGCAAGCCCGATCCGCGCCTGCAGGAGGTGCCGGTGGCCTTTGTGGAACTGGTCCCGGGCAACGAGATCGCGCCCGAGGAGATCATCGCCTACTGCAAGGGCAAGATCTCGAGCTTCAAGGTCCCGCGCGAGGTGCATTTCGTGACCGAATGGCCGATGTCCTCCTCGAAGATCCAGAAGTTCAAGCTGAAGGACATGCTGGCCTGAGGCGGCGCGCGGCCTCGGGGCCGCGCCGGCACTGGCCTTGAGACGAAAAAGCCCCCGACCGGGGGCTTTTTTGCGTCCAGGGTGGGCGGGCCTGAGGGCCGCGCCGGGTCACTCCTCGGGGGCGAGGGTGACCTTGATGCCGTCCAGCTCGCCGGACATCTCGATCTGGCAGGAGAGGCGCGAGTTTTCCTGGTAGTGGTCGGAGAACTCGACCAGTTCGAACTCGTCGGGCGACTGCTCGCCGGTCTTGGGCAGCCAGTCGGGATCGACATAGACGTGGCAGGTCGCGCAGGAGCACATGCCGCCGCAGATCGACGCGATGTCGAGCCCGCCCTTGTCGCGCAGGTTCAGCATCAGCGAGAGCCCGTTTTCGGCCTCGATGACCTTTTGTGTTCCGTCGCGGTCGGTGGCGTGAATCGTCGGCATTGCGTCCTCCTCTGCTGGCTTTCAGGATTAATGTATCCAGAAAAAACCGTCAACGCATACAATCACAACTCGATGCGAGCGGTCGTGCCGTCCCAGGCTGCCGCGGTCTCCTCGATCTTGTCGAAAAACCGCAGAAGCCCCTGGCTGGGCTGCACCAGCTCCAGGATCCGGCCCTGGTGCTGGTCGTCGGTCTCCAGGTAGGCAAAGGGGATTTTTGCCTTGGTGACACCATGTTGCACCGGCTCCACCCCCTTGGCGCGCCAGTCGGAGAGCGCGGCGTCGAGGTCCTCGGTCAGCGCGCAGACATGATGCAGCCCGCCGCCGGTGGCCGCAAGGAACTCGGTGAAGGTCGAAGCCCCGCCCCCGGTCTGCTCGATGATCTCGATCTGCAGGCCCTCGTGGCTGGAAATCGCCACGCGGGTCTCGGCGTCGCAGGGCGCCCCGCGAAAGGTGACCTCGGCGTAGGGCACTGTTCCCGTGACGAAAAACGGCCCCACGCCCAGCACGTTGACCCAGTGGTCCACCGCCGCGTCGAGGTCGGGCACGACATAGCCCATCTGCATGATCCTGCCGAAACGCTGCCCCATCTGACCTGCCCTCAAAAATACGGTAATTGAGGTTTGCATATACGAGAGGCATGAGTAAAATACAAGAAATCCGGCCGGGTGCGCCCGCAAGGCAGGGAGGAGAGCCTATGGATCCCCGTGAAGTCCAGTCCATCAAGGACCAGCAAGCCTACGAATCCAAGCGCGGCGGACCGCCAGAGGGCTTCCCGAAGCTGCCCGACATCCCCGGCGGCCGCTACGTCGACCCCGAGTTCAACCGCCTCGAGATCGAGCGCATGTGGCACAAGACCTGGGTCTACGCGATCCATGCCGACGAGGTGCCCGAGGTCGGCTCCTACGTGCAGTGGACGCGCCTCGGCGAGCCGCTCTTCTTCATTCGCGGCGAGGACCAGGAAGTCCGCTGCTTCTACAACACCTGCCGCCATCGCGGCGCGCCGGTGGTCACCGAGGAAAACGGCAAGTCGCGCGGCGTCACCTGCAAGTACCACGGCTGGACCTACAACACGCGCGGCGAGCTCATCAATCTGCGCGACCGGCGCGATTTCGTCGACCTCGACATGTCCTGCCGCGGCCTGATCCAGGTGCGCTGCGAGAACATCGGCAACCTCTATTTCGTCAACCTCGACCCCGAGGCCGAGCCGCTGCGCGACTACCTTGGCCCCGCGGCGCGCGACCTCGACGAGGTGAAGCCCGAGACGCTGATCCTGGTCGACAAGCAGGCGATCCAGGTGAACTGCAACGTGAAGATCCTTCTGGATGCCTTCATGGAGACCTATCACCTGAAGTCGATCCACCAGAACACGGTGGACCGCTTCCTCGACCATCGCGGCACGGCGATCACGCTCTGGGACAAGGGCCACAGCCGCATGGTCACCCCCTACAAGCGCGAAGGCTGGAAAGATCCCGGCGTGAAGGGCCTGCCCGAGGTCGAGGACGCCGATCCCTTCTTCGAAAGCACCAACTACTCGATGTTCGCCTTCCCGAACTTCGTCTCGCCGATCGCGCCCGCCGGCATCCCGGTGCTGTGCTTCTGGCCCGATTCGATCGACACGATGACCATCGAGGTGCATTGGTTCGCCCCCTCCTGGGGCGAGGGCCCGCGCCCCGAGGTCTGGGACATGCGGCTGAAGAACTTCCTGCACATCCTCGACGAGGACCTGCAGTTCGCCGACAAGATCCAGAAGTCGGTGGAAAGCGCCGGTCTACGGGGCTTCCCGCTGAACTACCAGGAGCGCCGGATCTACCACTGGCACGCCGAGCTCGACAAATGCATCGGCGCCGCGGATGTGCCCGAGGCGCTGCGGGTGCCGGACAGGCTGGGCGACTGGGTGAGCCCCTTCACCCCTGCCGAGGCCGCCAAGACCACCGAGCCGGCCGAGGGCTGACCCCATGGCCGCGCCCGGCGCAGAGCCCCCGGTCCGCGTCGAGCGGCGGGGGGCCATCTGCCTCATCACGCTCAACCGGCCGCGGGCCTCGAACGCGATGGACGCCGAGGGCTCCTATCTCGTCGACCGCCACCTGCGCGCCGCCGAGGCCGACCCCGAGGTCGGCGCCATCGTCCTGACCGGCGCCGGCGACAAGGCGTTCTGCGCCGGCATGGACCTGAAGGAAGCCGCGGCCCGGGGGGCCGGGCACGGGCTGGTGCCGGGCGCGGGCTTCTGCGGGGTGACCGAACGGGTGATCGCCAAGCCGGTGATCGGCGCCATCAACGGCGCGGCGGTGGCCGGCGGCTTCGAGATCGCCCTGGCCTGCGACTGCCTGATCGCCCGCGAGGGCGCGCTTTTCGGCCTGCCCGAGGTCGCCCGCGGCATGGTCGCCTTCACCGGCGGCGTGCAGCGGTTGGCGCAACAGCTTCCCCGGCAGATCGCCATGGAGCTGGTGACCTGCGGCACGCTCCTGCCCTCCGAACGGCTGGCACAGCTGGGCGTGGTGAACCGCGTGGTGCCCGCCGACCGGGTTCTCGACGAGGCGTTCGCCTTCGCCGAGGCCATGCTGGGCAATTCCTGGCATGCCATCCAATTCGCCAAGGCGCTTTTCAACGAGGCGCAGAACGAACCGCTTCCCGCGGCGATCAACCGCGGACATGCCAATGCAGACCGGCTCATGCGCTCGGAGGACAGCCGCGAGGGAATCGCCGCCTACGCCGAAAAGCGCGCCGCCGACTTCGGGAGGACCCCATGACCGACCCCACCCCGCAGAAGCCCGATTGGGGGCTTTCGCCGCAGGAGCTTGCCACCCAGAAAACGATCTTCGCCCCCGATCTTCTGGAAGGGCAGCGCTTCCTGATCACCGGCGGCTCCATGGGCATGGGCAAGGCCATGGCCTTTCTCTGCGCGCGTCTCGGCGCGAAGGTGATGATCTGCGGCCGCCGCGAGGAGCTTCTGCGGGAGACCCGCGACCAGGCAAAGGAGCTGATCGGCGCGGAGATCCACTACCGCCCCATGTCGATCCGCGACGAGGACCAGGTGGACGCCCTGCTCGACGAGACCTTCGAGGAGTTCGGCGGGCTCGACACGCTGGTGAACAACGCCGGCGGGCAGTATCCGCAGGGCGCCATCGACTTCACCCGCAAGGGCTGGAAATCGGTGATCGACCTGAACCTCAACGGCACGTGGTGGATGATGCAGGGCGCGGCCCAGCGCTGGCGCGACCGCGGCGAGCCGGGGCATGTGGTCTCCAACGTCGCGCATGTGGAACGCGGCATGCCGCAGGCGGCGCATACCTGCGCGGCGCGCGCCGGGGTAATCTACCTCAGCCGCACCGTGGCGACCGAATGGGGCCCGCTGGGCATCCGGGTGAACTGCGTGGCCCCTGGCGCCATCGCCACCGAGGGGCTCTCGGCCTATCCGCCAGAGGCCACGCAGCGCTTCAACAACGTGAACCCGATGTTCCGCATGGGCGACAGCTGGGACGTGGCCGAGGGCGTGGTCTACCTTTCCGCGCCGAGCGGCGATTTCATCACCGGCGAGGTGCTGACCATCGATGGCGGCATGCGGATGTGGGGCACGGTCTGGCCCGCGGGCGTGCCCGAGGCCTTCCAGAAGTTCTAGTCGCGCGGGATCATCGACATGGTGGCCTTGGTCAGCCCGCCGTCGACGACCAGTTCATGGCCGTTGACGTAGCTGGCCTCGGCGCTGTCGAGCCACATCACCGCGTGGGCGACATCCTCTTCGCGCCCCAGCCGGCGCGTGGGCACGGCACCGGCGCGGCGGGCGCGGGCCTCTTCGTTCATGTAGATCCCCGAGGACATGCCGCCGTCGATCATCCCCGGCGCGACCGCGTTGATCCGCAGGCCCATGGGCCCCCATTCCTGCGCCATGAGCTCGGTCATGGCCGCCAGCCCGCGCTTGGCCCCGGCATAGGCATTGGTGCCCGGCGAGGTGGCGATGCCGCCGGTCGAGGTGATGTTGACGATATGGCCCGAGCCGCGTTCGAGCATCCCCGGCGCGGCCAGGCGGGCGACCGTGTAGGCGCCGCTGAGATTGATCGCGATGGTCCGGGCGAAGTCCTCGGGCGAGGTCTCCAGGAGCGTGGCGAAGCGCACGATGCCGGCGTTGTTCACCACGAGGTCCGGCGCCGCGCCCAGCGCCTCGAGCGCGCGGGCGACGCTCTCGGGATCGGTCACATCGCCGGTCAGGCAGCGCCAGGAGGCATCGACCGGCGCCTCGGGCGCGGCCATGTCGAAGATCGCGACCTCGTAGCCGCGCGCCGCGGCCTCCTGCGCGATGCGAAGGCCCAGCCCCCGCGCGCCGCCCGTGATGAAAGCCAATGGCATGGACCGAAACTCCTGTATACGCTAATAGGTAATTAGAAACACAATTCATCAGGTGAGGGAAGCGCCATGGCGGCGGATGCGCAGGACAGGCCCAGGGTATCGGAACGGCAGGGCCTCGCGGGTCTGCTGGCCTCGGTTGCGGGAGACCACCCCGATCGCCCGGGGCTGACCGACGGCGAGACCAGCCTCACCTGGGGCGCGGTCGCGGAAGCCGTGCGCGACGGCGGCGGGCCCGCCACGGGGGCTCTAGGCCGGGTGCTTGAGGTGCTCGGCGAGCTCGGTTCGGGCGGGGTCGTCCGCTTTGGCGGAACCGCCGATGTGCTGTCCGGCCGCAGCGACATGGGCTTCGCGATCGAGCGCGACGGCGCGCGCGCGGTGCTCTGCCATGTCTCCGCTGACGCCGCGCACCTTGGTGCTGCGCTGGCCCGGCGCGAGGCGCTCACGGCGGACGACCGCGTCGCGCTGGCCGCCCGGCCCGAGGATCCGGGGTTCTGGCCGGTGCTCGCCGCCTGCCTGGCTTCGGGCGCGCAGCTTGACCTGTCGGCTGACCTTGAGGCGGCCACGACCGGCTGGCTGCTCGAGCCCGGGGCCGTGGCGGACTACCGCCCCACCCCCGGGCTTGCGCGGCTGCACCTGCGCGCCGGGCGCGCGCAGCTGGCCGAGGTCGCGGAGGCCCTGCCCGGCACGCGGCTCGTCAACGGGCTGACCCTGCCCGAGACCTTCGGCCTGGCGCTGACCAGCGATCCACGCGACCCCGCCGCAACGGTCGTGGCCACCTGCGGACGCCCGCTCGGCGGGATCGAGGTCATGGTGGTCGATCCCCGCACCGGCATGGACGTGCTGCTGTATGAGACCGGCGAGGTCTGGCTGCGCGGCACAGGCGTCTTCCAGGGATACGCCGGGCGCCCCGGCGCGGGCTTCACCGACCGGTTCTTCCGCACCGGCGTCCTGGGCCATCTCGACAGCGAGGGCCGGCTGGTGCTGCCCGAGGTGGAGAAAGTGGCGCTGGCCCGCGGCTGGTCGCTGCCGGACTGAGGCCGGAACCCGCGAGGACCCCACGCCCGGACCCCGAGGCCCGGGCGCGCGAGGGTCTCAGATGTTCACCGCCCGGCCGAAGGCAGCCATGACGGCCTCTTTCATCACCTCCGAGATCGTCGGATGCGGGACAACCGTGTCGATGATCTCGGCCTCGGTAGCTTCCAGCTCCATCGCCATGGCGAAACCCTGGATCAGCTCGGTCACCTCGGGCCCGGCGAGATGCGCGCCAAGCAGCTCTCCGCTGTCGGCGTCGAAGATCACCTTCGCCATGCCCTGATCCTCGCCCATGGCGATGGCCTTGCCGTTGGCCAGGAAAGGGAAGCGCCCGACGCGCAGCGCATGTCCGGCGGCCTCGGCCTGGGCCTCGGTCAGCCCGATCGATGCAACCTGCGGGTCGCAATAGGTGCAGGCCGGGATGCGGCTCCGGTTCAGCTCGGGCCCCGGCTCGCCGGCGATAGCCTCGATGCAGAGCGCGGCCTCGTGTTCGGCCTTATGCGCCAGCATCGGTGCGCCGGTGATGTCGCCGATCGCGTAGAGCCCCGGCACCGAGGTCCGCCCCGCGCCGCTGGTCGGGACCACGCCGTTTTCCAGCGTGAGTCCCAGCGCCTCGAGCCCGAGCCCCTCGGTGTTCGCCACCACGCCTGCGGCCGAGATCACCCGGTCGACCTTCAGCGTCTCACCCTCTCCGAGGGTCAGCGTCACCCCGGACTTGGTGAGTTTGGAGCCGGTGATCGCCGCGCCGGTGCGGAAGGCAATGCCGCGCTTTTCCAGGGCCTTGCGCATGAAATCCGAGACCTCGGCATCCTCGGCGGGCAGGATGCGGTCGACCATCTCGACCACGGTGACCTCGCTGCCCATGGCGGCGTAGAAGCTGGCGAATTCCACGCCGATGGCGCCGGAGCCGACGATGGCGAGCCGCTTGGGCACTGCCTCGGGTTTCAGCGCCTCGAAATAGGTCCAGATGCGCTCACCGTCGGGCTCGAGCCCGGGGATCACGCGCGGGCGGGCGCCGGTGGCCAGCACGATGTGCCGGGCGGTGTAGTCGCCCTCGGGTTTGACGCCGCGCGGCTTCGGCGCCTGCGGCGCGCAGGGTGCCTTGCCGGGTACGCCGACGCTGACCTGGCCGGGGCCGGTCAGCCGCGCCTCGCCCCAGATCACGTCGACCTTGTTCTTGCGCAACAGCATGCCGACCCCGCCGTTCATCCGCTCGGCGATGCCCCGCGCGCGAGAGGCGATGGCGGCGATGTCCGGGCTCACATCGCCCGAGAGGCTCAAGCCGAAGTCGGCGGCATGGCGCATCTGGCCCAGCACCTCGGCCGAGCGCAGCATCGCCTTGGTCGGGATGCAGCCCCAGTTCGAGCAGATGCCGCCCAGGTGCTCGCGTTCGACCACGGCGGCCTTGAAGCCAAGCTGCGCGGCGCGGATTGCGGCGGTATAGCCCCCCGGCCCGCCGCCGATGACGAGGATGTCGTAGTCAGCCATCATTGCCCCCTGAACTCGGGTTTGCGCCGCTCGGTGAAGGCGCTGACCCCCTCGCGGAAGTCGGCGCTATGGGCGGCGGCGACGATCTCGCTGCGCTCGGCCGCGAGCTGTTCGGCCAGCGTGTGGTGGGGCGCGGCGTCAATGAGCCGGCGGAACCGCCCGTAGCTTTGTGTCGGCCCGCGCGCGACGCGGGCGGCGAGCTTCCGGGCCTCACCCTCGACCTCGTCTTCGGGACAGAGCCGGGTGACCAGCCCCGCGGCCTGCGCCTCCGCGCCCGTCATCGGCGCGCCGGTCAGCATCATCTCGAGCACCTTCGCCCGGCCGATCCGATGGGTCAGGAACCAGGTGCCGCCGCAATCGGGCACCCCGGCCACCTGGTCGTAGGCCATGACAAAACGCGCCTCGGCATCGGCGACGACCAGGTCGGCATTGGCCACGAGCGACAGGCCCGCGCCCGCCGCGACCCCGCGCACCGAGGCGATCACCGGGGCGTCGCCCGCGCGCAGAGCCAGCACGGCGGGGTTCAGCACTTCGAGCAGCGCGTCGACGACCTCGTGGCCGCGGTCGGGGTCGGCGGCCATGGCCGCGACATCGCCGCCCGCGACGAAGGCCCGGCCCGCGCCGCACAGCAGGATCGCCCGCACCGCGGGGTCCGCAGTGACCCGGTCCACCGCCTCGGCGAAGGCCCGGGCCAGGGGCAGGTCCAGCGCGTTCAGCGCCTCGGGGCGGTTGAAGCGCAACTCGGCCACCGCCCCCTCGATCGTCACCGTCACAAGCTCGCTCATGCAGCTCTCCTCATATCCGTTCGATCAGCATGGCCATGCCCTGACCGCCGCCGAGGCACATGGTCAGCATGGCCAGGCGCCCGCCGGTCTCGTGCAGGTGCTGCGCGGCGGTCATCGCCATGCGCAGCCCGGTCACCGCGGGCGGATGGCCCAGGGAAATCCCGCCGCCGTAGAGGTTGTGCCTCTCGCGCGGGATGCCGAGTTCGGCCTCGGCGTGCAGGTTCACCACCGCGAAGGCTTCGTTGACCTCGAAGTAGTCCACGTCCGCGATGCCGAGGCCGGTCGCCTCGAGCACGGCGCGCACCGCCGGGACCGGGCCGATGCCCATGATCTCGGGCGGGACGCCGACCGCGCGCCAGGCGCGGATGCGGAAGGGATTCTCGGGCAGGGCCTCGCCCGGCGCGCAGGCGATCATCGCCGCGCCGCCATCGGTCACACCCGAGGCATTGCCCGCGGTGACGCACCCGCCCTCGCGGAAGGCGGGGCGCAGGCGGGCGAGCTTGTCTGCATCGGCATCGGCGCGCGGGCTTTCGTCTTCGGCCAGCATCTCCATCGGGGCGATCTGGCGGGCGAGAAAGTCCCGGGCGCCCAGCGCGCGGGACTGGCTCATCTCGGCCCAGGCGTCCATTGCCTCGCGGCTGTAGCCGAAGCGTTCGGCCAGCGTCTCGGCGGTGTCGCCCATGTACTCCTGGCTGAAAGGGCAGCGGTAGGCCCAGTCGAGCATGTCCTCGAAGGGGCGGCTGCCCCGCGCGCCGTCCCAGCGCAGGCCCGAGACGGCGTGCGGCACGCGGGAAAAAGCCTCCGCGCCCGCGACGACGGTCAGGCGGCTCTGGCCCTCGGCGATCTGCTGGGCGCCGGAGATCATTGCCTGCAGCCCCGAGGCGCAGGCGCGCGTGACGCAGAGCGCCGGGGCGGCCTCGGGCAGGCCCGCGCGCATGCCGACGACGCGGGCGGCGAAAAGGCTGTCGCGGTCGGTGGGCACGGTGGTGGAGAAGACGCAGTGGTCGACCTCTTCGGGCGCGCGCCCGGCGGCAGCAAGGCTGTGCGTGATCGCATGGGCGGCCTGGTCGGCCAGGGGCACGCCGCGCAGCGCGCCGCCGAAGTTGCCCAGCGGCGTCCGCCGCCCGGCGCCGAAGATCACCTCATCGAGCCGCACAGCCGGATCTCCTGCCCCGTTCCGCCGTCATATCGGTCGCTCCTCCTGCCGACCCGTATACAGAATACGCGCATTGTGTGTAAAGAAGGCAATTTCCGTATTCAGAGATGCAGTCGATATTTGTGAGTTTTTACAGGCAAATAGAGACGCGTCACGCGCCACGCCGCGCAATTCCACCCGGTTTCGGCTTGCCAATGGACAGAAAGGCCGTTTCTGTGTATACGGACAGACAGCGGCCGGTACGGGCCAACTGACATGGGAGGAAAAGGCATGGATCTTGGCCTGAAAGGCAAGAAGGCAATCGTCACCGGCGGCACCAAGGGCATCTGCCGGTCGCTGCTCACGATCCTCGCCGAAGAGGGATGCGACATCGCCTTCTGCGCGCGCAGCGAAGACGAGGTCGCCAAGACCGCCGAGGAGCTGAAGGCCTTTGGCGTCAAGGTCATCGGCGGCAGCGCCAACGTCAAAGAGGTCGAGGGCTACCAGCAGTGGCTGAAGGACGCCGCCGAGGAACTGGGCGGCTGCGACATCTTCGTGCCCGGCGTCAGCGCAGGCGGCGGCATGGAGGGCGAGAAGAGCTGGTACAAGGCCTTCGAGATCGACCTCATGGGCTGCGTCCGCGGCTTCGACGCGCTGTTTCCCTACATGAAGGCCTCGGGCAACGCCTCGGTGGTCTTCATCTCAACCACCGCCGCGGTCGAGACCTTCATCGCGCCGATGCCCTACAACTCGATCAAGGCCTCGCTCATCACCTATGCCAAGCAGATGAGCCAGTTCCACGCCAAGCGCGGCATCCGCTTCAACGTGGTCTCGCCGGGCCCGATCCTGATCGAGGGCGGCAACTGGGACCAGATCCGCCAGTCCGACGAGGCCTTCTTCAACTCGATCCTCGCGCAGCAGCCCGACGGGCGCATGGGCGAGGCCGACGAGGTGGCCAAATGCATCGCCTTCCTGGCCTCGGATGCGGCCAGCTGGGTCACCGGCACCAACCTGATCGTGGACGGCGGCTTCACCAAGCGCGTGCAGTTCTGACGCCCCATGGTCATCCGCTACGACGCGCCATTGAACCTGCTGGTGTCCACCAAGGGGCACCCGTTCGACAAGCCGGCCTTCTTCGGCATGTTCGACGCGATGCGCGGCATGACCTGGACCCATGTGGAGCAGCCCGCCACGGCGGCGCTGCTCTCCCCCGAGAGCGCGTCGGACTTCGACGCGCTCTTGTTCTATGACGTGCCCGGGCTGCAGTTCCGCACGCCTCAGCCGCCCGCCCTGCAAGAGCCACCCGAGCGCATGAAACAGGGCTTCCGGGCGCTGTTGGCGGCGGGCAAGCCGATGATCTTCCTGCACCACGCGGTGGCGGGCTGGCCGCTCTGGGACGACTACGCCGAGGCCATCGGCGCGCGGTTCTTCTACCAGCCGGGGCGCTACAAGGGCCGCGACTATCCCGACAGCGGCTACCTTTTCCCGGTGGACTACCACCTGCGCCCCGAGGGCACGCACCCGGTCACCGAGGGTCTGGACGAGGGCTTCACCCTCACCGACGAGCTCTACCTGATGCCGCTGCTCGAACCGGACGTCGTGCCGCTTTTGCGGGCGGAGTTCGACTTCACGCAGGACAACTTCTATTCCGCTGCCAATGCGCTGGAAGCGCGGATGTGGACCCGCGACGGCTGGTCCCACGGGCCGGGCACCGATCTTGTCGCCTGGGCCCGCAAGGCCGGCCAGGCCCCGACGGTGACCATTCTCTGCGGCAATGACGCCGACACCTATGGCAACGCGAATTTCCGCAAGCTCCTGCGCAACGCCATCGACTGGGTGACAAGCGAGGAGGCGGCGGCCTGGGCCGCCGCCTGAGGCGCGCCCGGGAGCCACGAGCGGGAGGACCGATGGACGATCTGAGCGACAGCCTCCGCGCCGCGGGACAGGAAACCGCCGCCACCATGCTGGCGCGCGCCGCCGAACGCTGGCCCGAGGCCACCGCGATCATCCTCGACGACGACCGGCTGACCTGGGGGGAGCTTTACCGCGACGCCCATCTCTGGGCGCGGGCGCTTCGGGGCGCGGGCGTCGCGCCGGGCGCGCATATCGGCGTGCTGATGCCCAATTGCCTGGACTACGTGCGGCTGTTCTACGCCGCGGGCATGATCGGGGCGGTGACGCTGACGCTCAACGCCCGCTTCCGCGACGACGATCTGTCCTACGCGGTGCGCCATTCCGACATGGACCTTCTGTTCATCGGCGGGCAGGCGCTGCCGCACATGGACTTCCGCAGCATGCTGACGCGGATCTTTCCCGACCTCGGCATCTGGAACGGCGGGCCGCTGGACCTCGAGGAGGCGCCCCGGCTCCGGGCCGTCTACAACCTCGACGACCCGCGCGAGGACCGCTGGCCGGACCGCGACGCCCTTCTGGCCGGGGCCGAAGCCGTGCCGCCCGCGCGGATCGACGCGCTGCGCGAGGCGGTCGACCCCGAGGATCCGGCGCTGATGATCTATTCCTCGGGCACCACCGCGCAGCCCAAGGCCTGCATGATCAACCACCGCACCCTGTCGATGATCGGCACCAGCTTCGCCGAGCGCTTCGGACTGACCGAGGCCGACCGGGTGATGAACCCCCTGCCCTTCTTCCACATGTCCACCATGCTGCCGATGGCGGCCTGCCGGGCCTCGGGCGCCGCGCAGATCTGCACCGGGCATTTCGACCCCACGCGCACCCTGGCGCAGATGGAGCGCGAGCGGGTGAGCTTCGGCTACCTGTCCTTCCCGACGCTGGTGAACCAGATCGTGCAGCACCCCGAGTTTGCCCGGCACGACCTCTCGGCGCTGCGGCACCTGCATGTGGTCGGCCCTTCGGAGCTGATGGAGAAATACACCCGCGCCTTCCCCGGCGTGGCCTATATCAACGCCTACGGGCTGACCGAGGCGACCGGCGTCTGTTGCTTCACCGACCCCGCGGACCCGCCCGAAGAGGCGCCGCGCGTCTCGGGCCGGGTCTTCGACGGGGTGCGGGCCAAGGCGGTCGACCCCGAGACCCTCGCGGACCTGCCCCCGGGCAGCCGCGGCGAAATCTGGATCGGCGGCTTCTGCCTCTTCCAGGGCTACTACAAGGACCCCGAGCAGACCGCCCGCACGCTGGTCGACGGCGGCCGCTGGCTGCGCACCGGGGACATGGGCTACGTCTCGGCGGACGGGCATATCACCTACGACGGGCGGCTGAAGGACATGCTCAAGATCGGCGGCGAGAATGTCGCCGCGCTGGAGATCGAGACCTTCCTCTGCGCCCATCCCGAGATCCAGATCGCCCAGGTGATCGGCGTGCCGGACGACCATCTCTTCGAGGTCGCCGCCGCCTTCGTCGAACTGGTGCCCGGCGCGCGGCTCTCTCCCGAGGAGGTCGTCGACCACTGCATCGGCCAGATCGCCAGCTACAAGATCCCGCGCTACGTGCGGATCGTCGAGGACTGGCCGATGTCGACCACCAAGATCCAGAAGTTCAAGCTGCCCCGCGACTTCGCGCCTTCCGAGAAGATCGACCCCAAGGCGCGGGCGCGTCAGCCCTGAGCGTCGCGCTCCGCGCGGGCCTTGCGGGCGGCACCGACGATCTCGTCGTTGGTGGGGTTGCGGCGCAGGGTGACGCCGCCGTTCACCTGCAGGACCTCTCCGGTCATGAAACAGGCGTCGCTGCAAAGCCAGGTGATGGCCTCGGCGGTGTCCTCCAGCGTGCCGACCCGGCCCAGCGGGTATTCCTTGGCGAAGGCGCCGACCACGGCGGGATTGCGCGCCGCCCGTTCGGTCATCGGCGAGGCGGTGAAGCCCGGCGCGACGCTGTTGGCGCGGATGCCGCGGGCGCCGAACTCGTTGGCGATGCAGCGGATCACGTGATCCATGCCCGCCTTGGTGCCCATGTAGGCGGCGTGGTCCTCCATCATGATCTTCGCGGTGGCGGATGAGACCTGCACCAGCGCGCCGCCGTCGCTCATCTCGCGCAGCACCGCCTGGAAGAACTGGAAGGGCCCGACGAACTGCAGGGCCGACATGGCCTCGAGCTCCTCGCGGGTGTTGTCGAGGAAGGGCGTCAGCAGCCCCCAGCCGGTGCAGTTCACCGCAAGGTCGAGCCCGCCGAAGGCATCGAGGCAGCGTTGCACCAGGGCTCCGAGCTGCGCCTCCTCGGTGATGTCGCAGAGCGCCCAGGCGCCGCCGATCTCCTCGGCGAGGGCCCGAAGCGGCGCCTCATGGCGCCCGGCCACCAGAACGCGCGCGCCCTCGGCGGCGAAGCGGCGGGCGGTCACCTGGCCCAGGTTGCCCGCCTGCGCCGCGCCCAGCACGATCGCCCGTTTGCCTTGCAGTCGTCCGGTCATCCTGTTGGTCCTTCTGGTTGTGGTGCGGGCCAGGCGTCGCGGATCGGGTCCGACCCGTCCCAACCCTCTGCCGCCGCGCGGATCTGCGCGAAGATCGAGCGGCGCTCGGGCGTGTATTCCGCCAGCTCGTAGGCGAAATGCGGCTGCGCGGGGTGTTCGAGATAGGCGATCCGCCCAAGCCCGGGCCGCGCCTCGAGCACCGGGCGGAAGCCGCGCGCCTTGGCCACTTTCACCGTCGCGTCGTAATCCTCGGGCCAGGCGCACCAGCTGTGCGGCAGATAGGTGGCGCCGAATTGCGCCAGAAACTCGGAATAGAGCGTCGGCGCGGGGCTTTTCTGCACGATGATCTCGAGCTGCAGCGTCCCGGCACTTGCCAGCGCCGCATCGACGACCACCTCCGTCTCAAGGCCGTGGACGCGGCACTCGGGGACGCGGAAGTCGGATTTGACGAACCAGGGCCCGATCCCGAGCGTCCCGGTGAAATAGGCCAGGCTGCGCGCGAGGTCGTCGCTCACATAGGCGATCTGGCGGATGTCTCCGAAAACGCTGTTCATCGCCCCTCCTACTGGGTATACTTATACAACCTCAATGGAATACAATGCAAAGCAATTCACGGTGCCGCAGGCGCCTGCCTGGCTGAAAACCGTGCCGGAGATGTTGCAACCCTGGGGGCGATCGTGCAGGGGCGGCGCAATTTTCTGGAAAAGCACGTATTCAGACTGGTATGACTAAAAACACGGAAGCTGATCCACTGGACTTCGGAAAGGGCTGGTAGCCGATGGCGAAAACTTCGGGCATGACACACGCGCAAACCGTGCGGCTGGCACTGGAAGACGATATCTTCGCCGGCCGGCTGGCCCCCGGGGCCTCGCTGGACGAAGAGGCGCTGGCGCGGCGCTTCTCGGTCTCGCGGACGCCGGTGCGCGAGGCGATGCTGCAGCTCATCCAGTCCGGGCTGGTGGAGAAACGCCCGCGCCAGGGCGCGATCGTGGCGCAGATCGACCTATCGGACATGATCCGGCTCTTCGAGGTGATGTCCGAGCTCGAGGGCATCTGCGCCAAGTTCGCCGCCCGCCGCATGACCCCGCAGGAGCGTACCGACCTGCGCAAGCTGCACGAGGCCTCCGAGGCGGCCTTCAAGGCCGGGCGCGAGGACGAATATTACCACCTCAGCCGCAAGTTCCACCTGATGGTGATCGAGGGCACGCATAACCACGAGCTGATCGAGACCACCAATCGTCTGGGCATCAAGCTGGTGCCCTACCGGCGCTTCCAGCTCTCCTACCCGGGCCGCTCCGAGAACAACCTGCGCGACCACGAGAAGATCATGGAAGCGATCTGCGGCGGAGAATACGAGCTCGCAGCCGAGCTCTTCCGCAAGCACACCAACGTGCAGGGAGATGTGCTGGCGGAGTATATCGCGCTTGGCGACCGCGAGGCGCTGCGGGCCAACGCCGCCGGTTAAGCCCCATCACCGCGCATGGAAAAGCCGCCGGGGGAGGAGATCCCGGCGGCTTTTCCTCGGCCGGGCTCCCGTCAGGACAGGAGCCGCGCCGGTGCCTCGATCAGAGCCTTGAGCGTGGCCAGGAACTGCGCGGCCAGCGCCCCGTCGACGGCGCGATGATCGGCCGAAAGCGTGACCGAGATCACCGAGGTGAAGGCGATGCCTTCTGCGGTCTCGCGCGGCTCGCGCCGGGGCCCGCCCACCGCCAGGATCGCGGCCTGCGGCGGGTTGATGATCGCGTCGAACTCGCGCACCCCGAACATCCCGAGGTTGGAAAGCGTGAAGGTCCCGCCGGCGAGGTCGGCGCTGGTCAGGCTGCGGTCTCGGGCGCGGGCCGCCTGGTCGCGCGCCTCGGCGGCCAAGGCGCGCAGGCCCCGGCCCGCCACGTCGCGCAGGACCGGGGTCACGAGCCCGCCCTCGACGGCCACGGCCATGGCGATGTCGACCTGCTCGAAGGCGGTCACGCCGGTCTCGGAGACATGCACGTTGACCTCGGGGTGACGCGCCAAAGCCAACCCGCAGGCCCGCAGCAGGAAGTCGTTGACCGAGAGCTTCGGCGCACCCTCCTCGGCGGCGGTGTTCATCGCGGCGCGCAGGTCGAGAAGCGCGGAGACCTCGATGTCCACGGTGGTGTAGAAATGCGGGATGTTCTGCTTGGAGCGGGTCAGCGCCGCAGAGATGGACTTGCGCATGCCGGTGAAGGGCTGCTCCTGTCCCGCCGCCGCTTCGGGCGCAGCCTGACCGGCCGGGGCGGCTTTGGGCGCCGGCGGCGACCAGAGCCCGGCGGCCCGGGCGGCCTCCTGCGCATCCTCCAGCGAGACGCGGCCCTTGCGGCCGGTGCCCGCGATGCCCGCGAGCGACAGCCCGAGGCCATTGGCGAACTTGCGCGCGATGACGCTGGCCGGGATGGCGGCATTCTCGGCCCTGACCGCCTCGGGGTCGCGCGGGGTGGCGGCGCCGGAGACGTCCTTCTGCAGGACCTTGCCGCCGCGCCCGCTGCCCGGCACCGCGGCGAGGTCGACCCCGGCGCGATCCGCCGCGCGGCGAGCCAGCGGGGTGGCGCGCGTCTCGGTCGCGGGCGGGGCCTCGGCGGCGGGCGCCTCTGCGGGGGCCTCGGCTTTGGGTTCACTTGCCCCCTCGTCGGGGTCGAAGGAGGCGTCCACCGGGCTGTACTCGCGGATGAAGCCTTCGACCGCGGCATCCTCGACCGCCGGGTCGGCCATGACCGCGATCAGCGTGCCCACCGGCACCGTGTCGCCCGGCTGCACCAGGATCCGGCGCAGCGTGCCGGGGCGGTCGAGCTCGACCACATTGACGATCTTGTCGGTTTCCACGTCCACCAGCTCGGCGCCCTTCTCGGCGCTGTCGCCTTCGGACAGATGCCAGCCGGTCACCGTGCCCTCGGACATCTCGAGCCCCCATTTGGGAAGCGTGATCGGTGTAATCTCTGTCATCTCACACTCCATCCATGGCGCGGCGGATCGCGGCTTCGATATCAGCGGGGCTGGGCACATACATGCGCTCCAGCTCGCGGGCGAAGGGCACGGGCGTATGCGGCGCGGTCACCTTCTGGACCGGCGCGCGCAGGCTCTTGAACCCGCGCGAGGCGGCCAGCCCGGCGATCTCCGAGGCGATGGAACAGACCGGGTTGGACTCGTCGACCACCACCAGCCGCCCGGTGAGCGAGAGGCTTTCCAGCACCGCCTCCTCGTCGAGCGGCGAGGTCGTGCGCAGGTCGATCAGGTCGCAGCTGATGCCCTCGGCCGCCAGCTTGTCGACCGCCTTCATGGCGAAGGGCACCATGCGCGCCAGCGCCACGACGGTCACATCCGAGCCCTCGCGCAGAAGCGCGGCCTCGCCGAAGGGGGTCAGGAGCTCGCCCTCGGGCACCTCGCCCTTCTTGGAATAAAGCGCCTTGTGCTCGAAGAAGACCACCGGGTCGTCGTCGCGGATGGCCTGTTTCATCAGGCCCTTGGCGTCGGCGGGGTTCGAGGGCACGACCACCTTGAGGCCGGGCACCATGGTCAGCATCGGGTAGATCGTCTGGCTGTGCTGGGCGGCGGCGTTCATGCCCGCGCCCATGGACATGCGCAGCACGACCGGGGTCTTGGCCTTGCCGCCGAACATGTAGCGGAACTTGGCCATCTGGTTGAAGATCTGGTCGAGCGAGACCCCGACGAAATCCGCGAACATGAGCTCGGCCACCGGCCGCATCCCGGCCAGCGCCGAGCCGTTTGCGAGGCCCACGATCGCGCTTTCCGAGATCGGCGTGTCGATCACCCGGTCGCCGCCGAACTTGGTCTTGAGCCCCTTGGTCACGCCGAAGATGCCGCCCGCAGCCTCGGGGTTGCCCGAGCTGCCGCCCGAGCCGCCGGCCACGTCCTCGCCCATGACGATGACGCTCTGGTCGCGCTCCATCTCTTCGTGCAGCGCCTGGTTCAGCGCGTCGCGCATTGTCATTTCAGCCATAACGCGCCCTCTCAGTAGTCGATGTAGACGTCGGACATCAGGATCTCGGCGTCCGGCGTGGGCCCGCTGCGGGCGCTTTCGACGCTGGCCTCGATCTGGGCGAGGACCTCTTCGTCGATCTTGTCGAGCTCCTCGGCGGTGAAGATGCCCGCCCCGGTGACCTTCTCGCGGATGCGCATCAGCGCGTCCTTGGTCTCGCGGAAGGTCTTCACCTCGTCCTTGGCGCGATAGGCCTGCGGGTCGCCCTCGAAATGGCCGAAATACCGCGTCGCGGTGGCGAGGATGGCGCTTGGACCCTTGCCGGACCGGGCGTGTTCCACGGCCTGGCTGGCGGCTTCGTATACAGAGAAGTAGTCAAAGCCGTCCGCTTCCCAGACCGGGATGCCGAAACCCTCGGTGCGGGTCTTCAGCTCGCCGCCGATGCCGTAGCTCGCGCCGGTGTGTTCGGAATAGCCGTTGTTCTCGAGCACGAAGACCTTGGGCAGCTTCAGCACCACCGCCATGTTCATCGCCTCGAAAACGGTGCCCTGGTTCGAGGCGCCGTCGCCGGTGAAGCTGACCGAGACCGAGCCGTCTCCGCGCGCCTTGCAGGCCACCGCGGCGCCCACCGCGATCGGCTGGCCGCCGCCCACGATGCCGTTCGCGCCCAGCATGCCGCGGTCCAGATCGGCAATATGCATTGAGCCGCCACGACCTTTGCACAGCCCGTCGGCGCGGCCGTAGATCTCGTGCATCATGCCCTTGGGGTCGCAGCCGCGCGCCAGGCAGTGGCCGTGCCCGCGGTGGGTGGAGATGATGTAGTCGCTGTCGCGCAGGGTCTCGCAGACGCCGACGGCGATGGCCTCCTGGCCGGCGTAGAGATGGGTGAAGCCCGCGATCTCGCCCTTGGGGTTCTCGACGTGCAGGCGTTCCTCGAACTCGCGGATCAACCGCATCTGCCGATAGGCCTGCCGGATCTGGTCCGGGTTTTGCTGCATTGTCTCCTCCCTAGCCGCCCAACAACGTCAGACTTTCCGCATTTTCAGCGATTGCATATACCCATCTCAGATTTTTGTGTATATGAAAAGGTATAGTTTTGTATTCACAGCGGAGGAGGAGGTCAGATGGACTTCAAACTGACCGATGATCAGCGAAGCCTGCAAGAGGCCGCCAGGCGGTTCGCGCAGGAGCAACTGCCGGAGCTGGCCAAGACGCTCGAGGCGACCTGCGAGCCCGTGCCGGCCGACTGGCTCTCCCGCTACGCCGAGATGGGCTTTCTCGGGATCAACGTGGCCGAGAAATACGGCGGCCTGGGCCTCGGCAACCTCGAGGCGCTGCTGGTGGTCGAGGAGTTCGCCAAGATCAGCTCGGCCGTGGCCTTCCCGGTCTTCGAAAGCTGCGTCGGCCCGGTCCGCGCGATCGAGCATTTCGCCCAGGACAGCCTGAAGGAACGGGTGATTCCGCGGGTCTGCGCCGGAGAGGCGGTGGTCGCGGTCTCGATGTCCGAACCCGACGCCGGCTCGGCGCTCACGGACCTCAAGACCCGGGCGGTGATCTCGGGCGACAAGGTGATTCTGAACGGCACCAAGCGCTGGTGCTCGGGCGGCGGCCATGCCGACGGTTACGTCGTCTACTGCCGCATGTCCGACGATCCCGGCGCCAAGGGCATCGGCGCGGTCTACGTGGAAAAGGGCACCCCGGGCCTGTCCTTCGGCCCGCAGGAAGAGCTCATGGGCTTCCGCGGCGTGCCCTCCTCGGATCTGAACTTCGACAACGTCGAGCTGCCGCTCGACAGCGTGATCGTGCCCGCCGGGGGCTTCAAGAAGCTGATGGAGGCCTTCGACCTCGAACGCTGCGGCAATGCGACCATGTCGCTGGGCCAGGCCTCGGGCGCGCTCGAGGACGTCCAGGACTACGTGCAGGAGCGCAAGCAGTTCGGCCGCCCGATCGTGGATTTCCAGGGCGTGCAGATCAAGCTGGCGGAGATGAAGATCCGCGTCGAAGGCGCCCGCCTGCTGATCCATCGCGCCGCAAGCAACGCCCAGGACGGGATGCCCTCGATCCTCGAGAGCTCGGTCGCCAAGTGCTACGCCAACGAGATCAGCCGCGAGGTGACCGGCACGGCGGTGCAGCTCATGGGCGGTTACGGCTATTCCAAGGAATACCCGATGGAGCGGCGCCTGCGCGACAGCTGGGGCTGGGGCATTGCCGGCGGCGCCATCGACATCCAGAAGGTGAACATCGCCTCGGCCATGATCGGCCGGCGGTTCAACCAGCGTGTCGGCTGAGGAGGGATCATGCTGCCGAGCGGTCAGACCGACTACCAGGACGCCTGTTCGACCATGCAGGTGCCGAAGAGCGGCGTCTTCTTCACCACGATCGGCAGCCAGGAGGTCATGCTTGCCCGCGATGCCGCGGGCGAGATCGTGGCCTTCTCGGGCTTCTGCACCCATTCGCTGGGCAAGCTCGAAGGCGGCGCGGTCGAGGATGGAGAGATCACCTGCCCCCACCACGGGGCGCGCTTCGACATTCGGACGGGCCGGGCGAAAACGCCCTGCCCGAACCTGCCGCGATTCGACGTGAAGATCGAGGGACGCCGGGTGCTGGTGCGGCCTAGCCGCTGAGCCCCCCGAGGAAGTCTTCGAGCGTCCGGGCAAAGACGTCGTTGCGGTCGCCGACGATCATATGCCCGGCGCCGGTCACGTCACGGAACTCCGCGTGCGGGGCGATGCGCAGGAACTCGGCGACGCTCTCGTCATTGACGAGCTCGCTGTTCGATCCCCGGATGAGCATGATCGGCACCGAGATCGCGCCAAGCGCGGCGTTCAGCTTCTCCAGCGTGCCCGAGGTCAGCCGGGAGGAGCGGCGGCCCTTGATGAAGGCCGGATCCCAGTGCCAGCGCAGCCGCCCGTCCTCGCGCTCGCGCAGGTAGCGCGCCAGCGAGGTGACGTTCGAGCGCCGCCCGCGCCGTTCCGGCAGGTAGTCCGAGATCGCCTGCGCCGCCTCCTCGTAGCTTCCGAAGCCGCGGTCGAGATGCTTGCCCATGAAGTCGATGATCTTGTCCACACCCTTGGCGTCGATCTTCGGGGTGATGTCGACCAGCACCAGCGCGCGGAAGGCCCCCTGCCCGAAGCTGCCCGCCGCCAGAAGCCCCGAGTTGCCGCCAAGCGATGCCCCGACCAGCACCGGCGGCGCGGCGAACTCCCGCGCCACGGCAACAAGGTCGGCGCCGTAGCGGTCGAGCGTGTAGTTCTCACCCGCGTCCCAGTCGCTTTCGCCATGCCCGCGCAGATCGAGCGCCAGGGCATGCCAGCCCGCCGCGCCGAGCCGCCGGGCGACGCGGCTCCAGGCATAGCGCGTCTGCCCGCCGCCATGGGCCAGCAGCACGCCCGGCGCAGCGGGGTCGCCATAGGCTTCGCCGCGCAGGCGCAGCCCGTCGTCTGTGTGAAACTCGACGATCCGGGCGTCGTCCTCGGCCAGGGCCTGGGTCATGCGAAGGGCTCCTCTTTCATGGCCCAGCGGATGCCACGGCGGACCAGTCTCTGAAAGACCGGATGCGGCCAGGATCCGCGTTCGACAAAGGGGTAATGCTCGGTCAGCGGGCGCATGTCGTAACGCCCCCGGCTGTGGCCAAGCGTGAGATACAGCAGCGCGCCGGGCCCGTGGCGCCGACGATAGAGCACCGCGTGCTCCCTGAGCGGCCAGTCGCGGGTCTCGAACAGCGGCGTGGCGCCTTCGAACTTGGTGGAGAGCAGCACCTCGTTGCCCGGGTCCTCATGCTGCAGGTATTGCTCGTCCTCGACGTGGAAGTCGCCGAGCCCCTCGGTCAGCGGATCGTCAGAGGCGACCCGGACCTTGTAGCGCCCGGGCGCTGGATGGGCGGCGAACTGGCTGCCGAGAAGCGCGCGGAACCGCTCCGGCAGCGGCGGGCAGCGAACCGGGGCATCGCCGTCGAGCACCATGCGCGAATTGGTGCCATGCAGGGCGAACCAGCGGCCGCCCCGGGCAAGAAAGGCCTCGAGCGCGTCGAGCGCCGCCGCGTCCGGCACCATGTCGCAGGTGTAGGTGACGATCACCTCGGCCGCGGCGATGGCCGCGGCGTCGTAGCGGTCGCGACAGGTGACCCGCAGGCGCTCCTCTTCGCCCATGAAGCCCAGAAGCGCCAGCCGGGCGTGGTCCATGTCGTGATAGGGGCCGCCGGTGATCAGCAGGGCCTCGCAGCGCGGCGGCAGGCTCATGGCGCGTCGCGGCGGTAGACCAGGTCGGTCGAGGTGAAGCTGAAGACCACCGCGCCGTCCTGGTTCTCGACGTGATGGGCGAGGACCACCAGCCCGACCCCGGGGCGGCTTTTCGAGGGCCGCTTCGAGATCACCTCGGAGCAGGCGGTCAGCACGTCGCCGGCGCGCACGGCCTTGCGCCAGCGCACCTCGTCCCATTGCACGCCGCAGACCCAGTCCACGTCGCCGTTGACCGAATGATCGAGGATCCGCCAGAGCGCCGCGGTATAGATGCCCGAGGCGATCAGCTCACCGAAAAGGCTGTCCTTCGCGGCCTCGGGATCGGAGTGGAAATACTGCGGGTCGTAGCGGGTGGCGAAGGCCAGCATGTCGTCCTCGGTGACCGTCACCGGGTCCGAACGGGTGGTCTCGCCAAGCTCCAGGTCTTCCCACTTGCGGGCGGGGTGGGGATCAGTCTTCGCCGACATAATCCATCAGCACCTTGTGGAAATGCCGGATGCGCAGCTCCTGGTCGCCCAGCCAGAGCCCCTCGAAGGCGGCGGAATGCATGCCGCGCTGCACGCCGGGCAGGTTGGCGGCGTCCTGGTCGATGACCAGACCCATGCTGCGCTCGCCGTGCTTGAAGCGTTCGTTCTTGGGCTTCTTCGGGCGCGGCTCGTCCTTCTTCAGCAGGCGGAACATCTGCACGTCGAAATACATCTTGTCCGGGTCGCTCTCATGCGGGCGCTGGCGGAACAGCATGAGGTCCTCGGCATGGGTGTTCATCGTGATGTTGGGGAAGATCATGTAGTGGTAATCGTCGGTCAGCTGATCGTCGTTCAGATCCGAGTAATCGATGCCCATCTCGGCGCCATGCTTGCGCTTGTAGAGCTGCAGCGCGCGCCGCACCTCGCTCACCCGGCCGTCGAAATCCGCCGGGTCCATGCCCGCCTCCTTCATCGCGTGCTTGATGAGATGCGGGATCTCGGTGGTCTCGTTGACCCGGTGGCTGATGGTCGAGAAGGGGATGAGGTAGCGGTTGTGCCGCTCGTAGGTGTCGATCTGGATGTGCTTGTCTTCGATGAAATAGAGAAGCTCGGGGTGGATGCCCTGGACGTGGTAGGACTCGTTGAAGGCATCGACCGAGGTCTTCCAGTTGCACTCCCATTCGACTGTCCAGTCGGTGACCTTCACCATCCGGTCGAAGTGATAGGGCCCGAGGTGGGTGTCGAGCGGGGCCAGGAACTCCAGAAGCGGCTCGGCCTCGGGGTTGAGGTTGAAGAAG
This sequence comes from Roseivivax sp., assembly GCF_054552075.1. Taxonomy (NCBI): domain Bacteria; kingdom Pseudomonadati; phylum Pseudomonadota; class Alphaproteobacteria; order Rhodobacterales; family Roseobacteraceae; genus Roseivivax; species Roseivivax sp. The sequence continues at coordinate 5,016 of NZ_JBTOLZ010000007.1, read as the reverse complement.
ACGAAGCCGTTCCACTCCTCGACCCGGACCTCGGTCAGCCCGCCGCAGGGCGGCGCGCCCTGGGGGAAGCTGTCGGCGTCGGGGATGTTCTCGAACTCGCCGTTCAGCCGGTATTCCCAATGGTGGTAGTTGCAGCGGAAGGTCTCGGCGTTGCCCTGCCCCATCATCAGCCGGTTCCCGCGATGCTGGCAGACGTTGTAGAAGGCCTTCACCTGCCCGTCGTGCTGGCGGGTGATCAGGATCTCCTCCTTGCCGAGCGAGGTGACGATGTAGTCACCCGGCTCGGCCACGTCCTCGGAGGCGCAGCCCCAGTTCCAGACCTTGGTCCAGAGCCGCTCCCATTCCTTCTGCATGAAGTCCCGGCTTGTATACCGTTCCTTGGGAATCATCTCGGTTCCCAGCCCTGGATCGGGGGTCTTGTCGATCGGGGTCTTGGTGAAATCGCCCTCGGACACTCGTTGGATGGTCATCTCTTTTCCCTCACGCGATGTCAGAATTGCACGCCCTTGGTGTAGCCGCCGTCGGCCCGGAGCGTGGCGCCGACGACCCAGCGCGCGGCGGGGCTCGACAGGAAGACGGCGGCGCGGGCGATCTCTTCGGCAGTGCCCATGCGGCGGGTCGGCTGCTGGCGCATGACGCCCGCGTAGGTGCGCGAGCGCGCGATCTTGATCATCTCCCAGTTGGAGCCGGGAAACATCGTCGGGCCGGGCTCGAGGCAGTTCACCCGGATGCCCTTGGGCGCGTACTGCTGGGCCAGCTGCTCGGACCAGGTCACCAAGGAGGCCTTCATGGCGTTATAGGCCATGGGCGCCACGAAGGTTTCCGCCGCCGCCATGCTGGAGACAACTAGGATCGAGGCGTTTTTGCTTTTCTTCAGATAGGGATAGGCCTCTTCGACGGCGCGGACGGCGCTCATGAGGTCGATCTCGAAGGAGCGATACCAGTAGCGTTCGTCATTGGTGCCGCCGCCCGCCGAGAGGCTGCAGACCAGGACGTCGAGCCCGCCGAACTCCGTGCAGGTGTCCTGCGTCCAGCGGCGCACCGCCTCGCCGTCGCGGCCCTGCAGCGCGGCGCCGAAACTGGCCACCCCATGCGATTCGATCTCGGCCCGGGTCTCGGCGATCGCCTCGGGGCCGCGCGCGCAGATCGAGACGTCGCAGCCCTCGGCGGCCAGATGCGTGGCGATCGACTTGCCGATGCCCCGGCTGCCGCCCGTGACCGCGGCCTTCATCCCGCTGAGGCCTAGCTCCATCCTTCTGCTCCTCCCTTTTTGCCATGGTCTGACGGCCGCCCCGCGGGCGCAACCGGCAAAGCCGCGGATAGTCCTTTACATGTATATGATCGCCAAACTATTGTATACCTAAAAGCAGGCTTGCGAATATCTTCGGTGCGAATCCGGGGAACGCCAACCGAAGGGAGGACATGTATGAACCACAGTTCGGTGACGCCGGGCCCCACGCCCGAGAGTGCCGCGGTCTCCGCGCCGGCCTCCGGCGGGATCCTGGCCGGGGTGAAGGTCCTCGACCTCAGCCGCGTCGTGGCCGGCCCGCTGGCCGGGCAGACCCTGGCCGATCTCGGCGCCGACGTCGTGAAGATCGAACGGGTGGACGGCGGCGACGACCTGCGCACCCTCGGGCCGCCCTGGGTGACCTCGCCCGACCGCGCGCTGGAACAGAGCACCTATTTCCAGACCGTGAACCGTGGCAAGAAATCCCTGACGCTGGACTTCTCCGACCCCGACGGGGCCGAGATCCTGCGCCGGTTGATCGCTGAATCCGACGTCTTCATCGAGAACTTCCGCTCGGGCACGCTGGCGCGCTACGGGCTGGGCTACGAGGATCTCGCCAAGATCAATCCCGGGCTGATCTACTGTTCGATCACCGGCTTCGGCCAGACCGGCCCCTATTCCGACCGTTCGGGCTACGACTACCTGGTGCAGGCCATGGGCGGGCAGATGGCCGTGACCGGCCTGCCCGACGGCATGACCGGCGCCGGGCCGATGCGGGTGGGCGTGCCGATCGCCGATATCACCGCCGGCAACAACGCGGTGATCGGCATCCTCGCCGCGATCATCGACCGCCAGAAGACCGGCAAGGGCCAGCATGTCGACATCTCTCTCTTCGACTCGCAGGTCGCGCTGCTGCTGAACTCGCTGTCGGCCTGGCTGAACGCCCGCGCGCCCCTGCCCCGGACCGGCAACGACCATCCGACGGCGGTGCCCAACGGCGTCTTCGAGGTGGCCGACGGCCATATCCTGATCGCCACCTTCAACGACCGGGAGTTCGCCCGCCTGGCCGAGGTGCTGGGCCATCCCGAATGGGCCGAGGACAAGAAATACGCCCGCTCCCGCGACCGGCTGGCCAACCGCAGGGATCTGACCCGCGACATGACCGAGGCGCTTTCACACCACGGCAAGCAGCACTGGATGAAGACCATCAACGCCGCCAAGGTGTCCTGCGGGCCGATCAACGACATGCCCGACATCGAGGCCGACGAACAGCTCGCCGACCGCCAGATGTTCGTCACCCTGACCCACGAGCAGATGGGTGATGTGCGCGTGGTGGGCAGCCCGCTGAAGTTCTCGGCGACGCCGGTGGTCTACAATTGCGCGCCGCCGCTCGCCGGGGAACATACCGCCCAGCTCTTGCGCGAGCGGCTGACGCTCAGCGAGGAAGAGATCGAGGCTCTGCGCAGCCGCAAGGTCATCTGAAAGGTCCGCCCGTGTCCGACTTAGGTCCCGAAGCCCGCTACCTCGGCTATCTGGCCGAAGGAAGGTTCATGCTGCAACGCGACCCCGAGAGCGGGCAGGCTGTCTTTCCGCCGCGGCTGCGCGCGCCGGGCGGGCAGGCCCCGCTCGAGGACTGGCAGGAGATGTCGGGCCGCGGCACCGTGCATTCGGTGACCCTGCAGCACCGCCGCGAAGGGCCGCCCCGGGTGATCGCCCTTGTCGACCTCGCCGAAGGCGGGCGGATGCTCTCGCGCCTCACCGGCGCGGGCGCCGAGGACATCGCGATCGGCGCGCCGGTCCGCGCCCGGATCGCGCGTGAGGCCGAGGTGCCGCATGTGGTCTTCGAGCCCGAAGGAGAGGCGCCATGACCGGCTTCCCCCGCGCCCGCACCGCCGCCGTCGGCGCCGCGACCTTCGGCCTGGGCGAATGCCCCGGCTACACCGCGCTGGAGATGACCGCCCGCGCCGCGCATCTGGCGCTCGATGACGCGGGCCTGCCGCTCGACGCGGTCGACGGGCTCTTCGTGGCGCTGCCCGACGACTACCTCGGCGGGCTGGCCTTCGCCGAATACCTGGGCATCGCGCCGCGCATCACCGACAACAACCGCACCGGGGGATCGTCCTTCCTCTGCCACGCGATCCACGCGGCCCTGGCGCTCGACGCCGGGCTGATCGACGTGGCGCTGATCGCCTATGGCTCGAACCAGCGCACCGCCTCGGGCGGGCTGGTCTCGGCGCTGAAATCCTCGGTCTACGAGCAGCCGCATGGCGCGATGATGCCGGTGGGCGGCTACGCGCTCGCCGCCGCGCGCCACATGCATGACTACGGCACCACGCGCGAGGACCTCGCGCAGGTGGCGCTCTCCGCACGGGCCTGGGCCAATCTCAACCCCGAAGCCTTCCGCCGCGGCCCGTTGAGCCTCGACGAGGTGCTGGGCGCGCGGATGATCTCCAGCCCGCTCACCGCGCGGGACTGCTGCCTTGTCACCGATGGGGCCGCCGCCGTGGTCATGACCCGCGCCGACCGCGCCCGGGACACCCGCGCACCGGTGCCCCTTCTCGGCGGGGCGCAGACGGTGACCCACAAGGAAATCGCCGCCATGCCGGATCTCACCGTGACCGGCGCCGCCCGCACCGGCCCCGAGGCCATGGGCCAGGCCGGCATCACGCCTCGCGACGTGGACTGCCTGCAGCTCTACGACGCCTTCACGATCAACACGATCCTCTTCCTCGAGGATCTCGGCTTCTGCGCCAAGGGCGAGGGCCGCGGTTTCGTCTCCTCGGGTGCCATCGCGCCGGGCGGCAGCCTGCCGGTCAACACCAATGGCGGCGGGCTCTCCTGCTGTCACCCCGGGATGTACGGCCTCTTCACCATGGTGGAGAGCATCCGCCAGCTCCGCGGCGAAGCCGGCGAGCGTCAGCTCGAAGCCCCCGAGATCGCCGTCAGCCACGGCAACGGCGGCGTGCTCTCGAGCCAGGCCACGCTGGTTTTCGGAACATCGGCCACTGTCTGAGGAGGACCCCATGGACGACGCCCTTTTGCACCGCATCGACCGGCTCGAAAGCCGGGTCGAGATCCTCGAGCTGATCGCAAAATACTGCAAGGCCTGCGACGACCGCGACGTGCCGCTCCTGCGGTCGCTCTTCACCGAGGACGCCGAGGTCCGCTCCCAGGACGGCATGATGCAGGGCAAGGGCCTCGAGGCGGTCATGCAGACCTACCGCAAGCGTTTCGAAGTGCTCGATATTTCGGTGCATTGGACGCATGACACGATCATCAGCTTTGACGATGGAAACCCCGACCGCGCCACCGGCGAATGCTTCTGCCATGCCGAAGCCCACCGGAACGGGCAGACACTGATCGGCAGCCTGCGCTACGACGACCGCTACCGCCGGGACGCGGGTGTCTGGCGCTTCGAAAGCCGGGTGTTGAAGTTCCTCTACTACGTGCCGGTCGAGGAGTACCGCGAAGCGCTGGGCTCCCCCTTGCGCATGCGCGCCTACGGCGACCAGCGCCCGGCGGATTACCCCGAGAGCCTGGAGTGCTACCAGAATTGGGCGCAGCACTACGTGGAGTGAGGGGCGGGCTTACGCGACCCCCCAAACGCAAGAAAGCCCCGGGCGTTTTGCCACGGGGCTTTTTCGATTTGGTTGCGGGAGCAGGATTTGAACCTGCGACCTTCAGGTTATGAGCCTGACGAGCTACCGGACTGCTCCATCCCGCGGTGGTGTTTTTGTGTCATCGTTTGAGAGATACGTGTGTTTTGTGTCGGAGCTTTTCTAGGTTTG